>JAQXAP010000054.1 GCA_029252865.1 Polaribacter sp. | reverse complement strand
ACGAATCCAAAACTGAATATAATTAGCAGTGGTAAAACAACATTTAATAATTGCCAAAAAGTTCGTTCTTTAAAGGCTTTTTGTTTGTCTAATGTTTTAATTGTTAGTGTTTTGTTTCTTAATTGAATTAAGCCAACATCATCTAATAAATAATCAATACTATTTATTAAAAAGTCTTTGTTTCCAAATTGTTGATTTGTCCATTTATCTCTATTCAAATCAAAAGGTTCATCTTTTAAAATCTGATTTTTGCTAACATCACCGTCAGAAATTATCACCATTTTATTGTTAGTTGCATTCTCTTTATAAATACTGGATTCATAAGGTTTTACTCTGTTTTTATAAGCGGATTTAAAATTCCCTTCTAACAACACAGCAAATAGTTGATTTCCATTGTTATAATCATTTTCAATAACTTCATCAGCAATAGATTGTAGCTCAATAAAACTAGGAGTACCTATTTTTTGGGTCAATACAGAGCTGATTAATAAAGGTGTTTTTTTGATGTTATTCTTTAAGGTATCTATTTGATTTGCAAATTGTAATCTTATCGGAGAAACGTTTTTAGCAATTGCATGGTTTGGATTGCCACTTACCAATGGATGATAAAACCATTCTAAGTTTTTAAACTGCGTTTGATTCCCAACTTTTCCCGTTGCGACAGGAATTTGAGCTGCATATAAATCTTTTATTAAAGTGGTATTAATTCTAATTCCGTAAGAAAATAATAAATCTGTTAAATTTAAGTCTCTTGGGTATGCCAACATTTTTCCATTGGCAAATAGACTATCTTGGTCTGCCTGCACATAGTCTAACATCCACAAGGTTTTTCCTCCATTAGCAATATACTGGTCTAACGTAAATTTTTCTTTTGAAGTAAATTTTTGAGTTGGTTTTGCAATAATTGCCAAATCAAAATTGGTTAAATCTTGCAAAGTTTTTTGCGGATTTGTCGCTACAGAATCTAACGTAAATTTTCCTAATCTGTATTTTTTTGAAACTTCACTTAAAAAACTATATTGATAAATGTCTTGTAATTCTCCATTACCAGTTAGTACAGCAATTCTTTTTTGTTGCTTTTGAGTAATTGAATTAATCGCATTCGAAAAACTATATTCTAGATTTTCAATTGCTTTTTGAAGTTGTTCATCTTGTGAAGCAACAATTGCATTCGGTAATAAAGGAACAACCTTAGATCTTTTTCCAAAAGAAATTTCTGCCCAAGGAAAAATAATTGCTTCAGACAATTTTCCATCCTCTTCAACAGTTAGCTGACTTGGCATCATACCACGTTTAATCAATGCTTCACGTTGATTATCTGGGGCTTCAAAATTGATTTTTATATTTGAGTTTTCTAATGCTAATTCTTCTAAATACTGACGCGTCTCTAGCTGTAATCTTTTAAATTCTGATGGGAAATCACCTTCTAAATAAACAGTAACAAAAAGAAATTTATCAACTTTAGAAACAATATTTTTTGTCGTTTTAGAGAGTGTGTAACGATTATCTGAAGTTAGGTCTAAACGAGTATAAAATGATTGGTTGATGATATTTAAAAGCATTAAACCAATACTGATTATAGCAATATTTTTTATTTTTTTATTCATTGTTTAAACGCGTTTTAGTGATGAATAAAAAGAATACAGTTACACTTAAAAAGTAGATGATGTCTCGGGTGTCAATTACGCCTCGAGAAATACTTTTGAAATGTTCGTTAATTCCAAGCTTTTTTATGGTTAGTTCATTGTCAAGAGATATAGAAATTGCGTCAAAACCATAGAATAAAAAAAAGGTAATCATAACGCCCAATATAAAAGCCACAATTTGATTTTTTGAAAGTGTAGAGGTAAATAATCCTATTGATGTATATGTTGCTGCCAAGAATAATAAACCAATGTAAGAGCCAATTATACTTCCGAAATCAATGTCTCCAACGGGATTTGCTAATTGATATATGGTATAAGCATAAGTTAACGTAGGCAATAGAGCAACAAAAACTAAGAACAGAGAAGCCCAAAACTTTCCAAATACAATTTTCCAATCAGAAATTGGTTTTGTTTTTAATAGCTCTATGGTTCCGTTGCTAAATTCATCAGCAAAACTTTTCATTGTAATAGCAGGTATCAAAAATAAAAACACCCATGGAGCTAGGAAGAAGAAAGAATTTAAATCTGCAAAACCAGCATTGAGAACATTAAAATCATCTTTAAAAACCCATAAAAATAATCCGTTAATTAAAAGGAAAACACCAATTACTAAATATGCTATTGGACTTGCAAAAAATGAATTGATTTCCTTTTTTAAAATTGCAAACATTGTTTAAAGATTATTTTTTTAGATTTTAAATTTATTATTTGCTGTTTATTTTAGACTCACTCTTTTATCAACGCTCCAAGCTATTGGTTTATCATTAAATAATATCTTTGTTTTGGCCCAAACAGTTTTAAAAAGTTCTGAGTTTCTATAATTTTCTAAATCTTGTTCTTCTGCCCAATAAGAATAGGTGAAAAATATTTCTGGGTTTGTTTTGTCTTGATATAGTTCTAACAAATTACAGCCAATAGATGCTTTTATTAATGTTTTTTTTTCCTCAAAGATGGATAAAAAATCCTCAATGTGTTTTTTATGAAAACTCATTTTTACAATTCTCACAATCATAATGACTTAAGTTAAGGGAGTAAAATCGGGTTGAGTATCGTTGATGAAGTCAATAATAACTGAATCTCTATATTGTAAGCCCAATAAAGTAGATGCCCCACCAACTGTCCCTAAATTACTTCTATAAATGGCAATTTCTAAATAACCTGCAGAATTGAATATCGCTAATTTATTTCCGTCATATTGAATGCTGTCATGCGCACTACCTTGAGCTACTTCATTATATTTTGTGAAGATTTTAGAAAAAGAATAACGTCGGGCATTGGCTTTAAAACGACGACCTTTTCCAACTTCTTGAAACATTTTTTTACTAATATTAGTAATTACATTTCCATAATTATCAATGTAAACAATACCTCCGATAATTTGGTTTTGAGCTTTACTAACTTTTGGTTGAATTTCAGTCATTTTTTTAAATGTTTGAACTTCTTTTCCAATTACTGCTAAATTACCTCCTCTGGCAATAAAACAAGCAACTTGTACAAAGACATCTAAAACAGGAAAACTACTTTCAATTCTGTCATGAATGTTTATTTCAACGATTCTTGTTGGTTTAATTTCTGAGGTAATCATAGATATGATTCCATTATCAGGACAAACAAAATAATGATTGTCTAGTTCTAAAGCAATATGTTTATTGTCACTACTTAATTCTGAGTCTACACCAACAATATGAATGGTTTTATCAGGAAAACTTTTGTAAGAGTTTTTTAGGATATAAGAGGTCTCCGTAATACTAAACGGAGATATTTCATGTGTTATATCTACAATTTTAGCATTAGGTAACTCTGAGTAAATAGCTCCTTTTACAGCGCCAACAAAGTGGTCTTTAGTTCCAAAATCTGTTGTTAAAGTAATTAAAGACATTAAAATATTGCTGTTAATTAAATGTGTAAAAGTTATTTACTATTTCTAGCAAATCTAATCATTTTAGTAAATTTATTCACTATTTTTAAATTAAAATAAATGTAATCAATTAATAAAAATTAATCATTTGAACGAACGCGTTATAGAGCTAACAGAAATTGGTCCAAAAGAGTTTTTTGGTGCTCAAAACAGTACTATTCAGCAATTAAAAAAATATTTTCCAAAAATTAAAATCGTTGCTCGTGGATCTAAACTTAAAGTTTATGGAGAGCCAGAAATTTTAGATGAATTTGAAGTTCGTTTAGAACGTTTGATAAAGTATTACAATAAATATAATAAGTTAGATGATAATAGTATTGAACGCATTTTAACTTCTAATGGAAATGATGAGAAAAATATAACAACTAAAAGTGCCAAAGAAGTTTTAGTGCATGGAGTAAGTGGAAGACAAATTAAACCACAAACAGCAAACCAACGTAAAATGGTTGCTTTAATGGATAAAAATGACATGTTATTTGCCGTTGGGCCAGCAGGAACCGGAAAAACCTACACAGCTGTTGCATTGGCAGTAAAATCATTAAAGGAAAAAGAGGTTAGAAAAATTATTTTAACAAGACCAGCTGTAGAGTCTGGAGAGAATTTGGGATTTCTGCCGGGTGATTTAAAGGACAAATTAGACCCTTACATGCAGCCATTGTATGACGCTTTGCGAGATATGATTCCACATGAAAGATTAGAATCTCATTTAGAAAAAGGGATTATTCAGATTGCACCTTTAGCGTTTATGAGAGGTAGAACTTTAGATAACGCATTTGTAATTTTAGATGAAGCTCAAAATACTACGCACAATCAAATGAAGATGTTTTTAACAAGAATGGGTAAAAATGCTAAGTTTATTATTACGGGAGATCCCGGTCAAATTGATTTACCTAGAAAGCAAGTTTCTGGTTTAAAAGAATCTTTATTGGCTCTAAAAAGTATTGAAGGTATTGCTCAAGTCTATTTAGATGACAAAGACGTGGTGAGACACAAACTGGTAAAAAAAATCATAACAGCCTATAAGAGCATAGAGACTGAATGATTCATTTCAATTGAAATAGATAAAATAGAAAATTAGCTTTGCGCTTTTTCTTCTGAAAGCTAGGATGGAAAAAACTACTTCAAATCTTAAAAAAAAAGAAATTGAAAGCTTATTTTTGCGCGCACAACAACACAACTAATAATGAATACAATTAACAATACCAACTTCCAGTTTTCCAACCAGAAGTCTGTTTATATAGGTAAAGTAAGGGAGGTTTATAATATTAATGATGCTCTTTTGGTTATGATTGCAACAGATAGATTGTCTGCTTTCGACGTTGTCTTGCCCCGTCAAATTCCTTTTAAAGGTCAGATTCTGAATCAGATAGCTACAAAAATGATGAATGAAACAGCAGATATTGTCCCTAATTGGTTAATTGCAAACCCAGATGAGAACGTTGCCATTGGTGATTTATGCGAGCCTTTTAAAGTTGAAATGGTTATTCGTGGATATCTTTCTGGTCATGCTGCGAGAGAGTATAAATCAGGAAAAAGAATATTATGCGGTGTGAAAATGTCAGAAGGGTTAAAAGAGAACGATAGATTTCCTTCTCCTATAATAACGCCCTCAACCAAAGCAGATAATGGAGATCATGATAAAGATATTTCTAGAGAAGAAATCCTTTCTCAAGGAATCGTCTCTGAGGAGGATTACATCATTTTAGAAAATTATACCAAGGCTTTATTCCAAAGAGGAACTGAGATTGCATCAAAAAGAGGCTTGATTTTAGTAGATACGAAATATGAATTTGGAAAAACGAAAGATGGTAAAATCGTTTTAATTGATGAAATTCATACACCAGATTCCTCTCGTTATTTTTATGCTGATGGTTATCAAGAAAGACAAGATAAAGGAGAAACTCAAAAACAATTATCTAAAGAGTTTGTTCGTCAGTGGTTAATTGAAAATGATTTTCAAGGAAAAGACGGACAGCAAATACCAAAAATGTCTGATGATAAAGTTCTTGAGATTTCTAATAGATATATAGAATTATACGAACAAATCACTGGAGAAGCTTTTGTAAAGGCATCTACAGAAAATGTTTTAAACAGAATTGAAAAGAATATAAATTCTTTTTTAGCAAACTAAACTAACTACAATGATTATAGAACCTAGAACAAGAGGATTTATTTGTTTAACAGCGCATCCAACGGGTTGTGAACAAAACGTAATAAATCAAATAGCGCATGTTAAATCAAAAGGGAAAATTGATGGCGCAAAAAAAGTATTAGTAATTGGTTCATCTACTGGATTTGGATTGGCATCAAGAATTACAAGTGCCTTCGGATCAGATGCTGCCACAATAGGTGTTTTCTTTGATAAACCAGCGACTGAAGGAAGACCTGGTTCACCAGGATTTTACAATACAGCTTCTTTTGAGAAACATGCAAATGAGGCAGGTTTATACGCAAAAAGTATAAATGGAGATGCATTTTCTAATGAAATAAAAGAACAAGTTGTAAACCTAATAAAAGAAGGTTTAGGTCAGATTGATTTGGTTATTTACAGTTTAGCATCGCCTGTAAGAAAGCATCCAACAACCGGAAAAAGATTCAAATCTGTTTTAAAACCAATTGGTGGAGAATTTTCTAACAAAACGGTAGATTTTCATACAGGTACTGTTTCTGAAATTTCTATTAAACCAGCAGAAGGAGAAGATGTAGAAAACACTGTTACTGTAATGGGGGGTGAAGATTGGAAAATGTGGATGGACGCATTACAATCTGAAAACTTATTAGCGGAAGGAGCTAAAACAGTTGCTTACTCTTACATTGGTCCAGAGGTAACAAAGCCAGTTTACAGAAACGGAACAATTGGAGCAGCGAAAGATCATTTAGAAGCTACAGCTTTTACAATTTCTGATGATTTAAAATCGATTGGAGGAAAAGCATATGTTTCAGTAAATAAAGCATTAGTGACACAAGCAAGTTCTGCAATTCCTGTAATTCCTCTATATATTTCATTATTGTATAAAGTGATGAAAGGAAAAGGAATTCATGAAGGTTGTATAGAACAAATTCAACGCTTATATAGCGAACGGTTATTTGGAGGTGATTTAGCACTAGATTCAAAAGGAAGAGTGAGAATTGATGATTGGGAAATGAGAGAAGACGTTCAAGCTGAGGTGACTGAACTTTGGAAAACAGCAACAACAGAGAATTTATCAGAAATTGGAGATTTAGACGGATATAGCAACGATTTTTACAATCTTTTTGGGTTTAAAGTTGATGGTGTAGATTATGCAGCTGATGTAAATGAAATTGTAGACGTACCAAGTATTCAGTAAAAATTCATTTCTTTTAAGAGAGAATTTAAATATAAACCTCACAGATTTTATTTTGTGAGGTTTTTCTTTTTTATCTTGTCAAAAAAAAGGTAATGAAAGCAGTGACCGTAAAACAGTTAAAAGACGAACTTTCTCATAAATCAGCAAATGAGTTAAAAGAGTTATGTTTACATTTATCAAAATTTAAGAAAGAAAATAAAGAATTATTGACCTATTTATTGTTCGAATCTCATGATGAAGAGCAGTATATTCAAAGTGTGAAAGATCAAATAGATGAGCTTTTTTCTGAAATAAACACGAAGAATTATTTTTATATCAGAAAAAGCGTTCGTAAAATTTTAACACTTACAAAAAAGTTTATAAGGTATTCTAAAAAAAAGGAAACAGAGGTTGCTTTGTTACTTTATTTTTGTCTAAAAATGAGAGATTTTAAACCCTCTATTCGCAGAAGTACAAGATTAACAAATACTTTTGATAGACAGATACTATTAATCAAAAAAGCGATTGCAAAATTGCATGAAGATTTACAGTATGATTATCAATTAGAATTGAATGAATTATTAGATGTTTAAGAAAGAAAGACCAATTTTAGCAGATTTAGTAAACGATGGTACATCAGAAATGGAAAAATTTCAAAATGAAGTAATTCGTCCAATAATAAAAATGCAGCACAATCTATTGATAAGTTTTTTTCAAAATTATCTGCAAAAAAGAAAAATTGATTTTTCTGTTTTCCCAGAAAAGAAAAAGAGAAGTAAGATTTCATCGATTTTTAAAACGGATAATAACTATAAGAATATTACTTTAGGTGTTATATTAGGCCAATTTTCTATTGAGGAATATAAGTTTTATGCAGATAACTCGTCAGAAATTAATAAAAGAATTTTACAGATTATTACTCAAAGAATTAAAGACAGTATTACTGAAATACAGTAAAAAAGTCGTTGTATTTCTTTACAGCAACTTTTTTATTATGCTACCTATTTCTTATTTTGTTGTGCTATTAATTTCTTTTGATATTTTCCTTGTACAACATCAACAATTACTAAGATAGCTAGAACAAAATAGAAAGTAGTTTTACTCATCGGCACAATTTTTTCATCGAAAATAGTAATATGTGCCAAATGCCCACCTTCAGTAATTAGCATTATTCCAACAATAAATAGAATAAATAAACCCAGTACTTCGTACATTCTGTTTTTAGCTAAAAAAGTAGATATTCTATCTGCTAAGAAAAGCATTAACAGCCCACTAATTACAATAGCAATTGCCATAACTATAAAGGCTGTTGTAGAATTTTCTATTTCACTCGTTAGGCCAATTGCAGCCAAAATAGAATCGAATGAAAAAACCAAATTCATTATAACGATACTCGTAATTACGGCGTTAGAAGATTTTATTTTCTTTCCATTATCAATATCGGTTGATAAGTCTTTATGCCCAATCATATGCCAAATTTCTTTGATGGCTGTATAAATTATAAATCCCCCACCTAATAGTACAATAATACTATGTCCGTTAAAAGCAAAATTGATAGTGTCTTTTATTTTTAATGTTAAAAAAGAAAAAGGTTCTTGAAAAAAATCAATGACAGAAACAAGAATAAATAACAAAACAATTCTTAATATGATTGCGATTAAGATTCCTGTTTTTCTAACTTTTTTCTGATCAGATTCTGGTGCTTTTTTTGACTCTAAAGAAATATAAAGTAAGTTGTCAAAGCCAAGAACAGCTTGCAGTAAGACTAACATTACTAATGTAAAAATAACTTCTAACATGTTTTATTGTTTAAATGATTCAAATATATTTAAAGAAATTTAATGAGGGTGTGTTTTTATAATAAATACTTAAATAAAATACGAATACTTACAAATGCAATTAATATAGCAGTTGCCTTTTTTAATTGAATAGGACTAAATAGGTTGTTACTGATTCTAATTCCAATTTGTCCTCCGATAAATACAGTCACTAATAAAACTGAAGTTAAATTCCAATCAATCATAAAATCAGGGTTAGAGTACTGTCCCCAAAAACCTGAAATAGAATTTGCTAAAATGAAAACGCTTGCAGTTGCCGCAATTTTTTTCGGTGTATCCCAATTTGTAAGGTGTAAAAAAGGTGCTAAAAAAATTCCTCCTCCAATCCCAACCATTCCAGAAACAAATCCAATAATTCCACCATAGCTCATGTTTTTAATAAGTTTTGAATTGATTTTGTTTTCATCCGAAGAAATAATTTTTTTAGAGACCCACATTGTAATTGCAGCAAAAAGTAATGTAACTGCTAATAAGACAAAAAAGAATTGCTGACCTATTTTTAGACATCCTCCCAAATACGCTAAAGGGACACTAAATAAAGTAAGTGCAAAAACTTTTCTCCAGTCTATTTTTTTCTGTTGATGGAATAAATAAACGTTTCCTGTTACAACCACAATATTACATAAAAGAGCAGTTGTTCTAATCTGTGTAAATACGATTCCTGTTAATGCTAAAATTGCTAAATAGCTAGATCCACCGCCAAAACCAACTGACGAGTATAAAATGGCGACAGCAAAGAATAGTATTATTAAGTGCAAATTTGTGCATAAAACATCAAAAAATAATTGTAAAGTCATATTGGCAAATATATTATTCTCTAAAGTGTTTTTAGTATCTATTTATTTTAAGATTTGTTTTTGTGTATCATTAAAACTTATTGGTAAAAAAATATATAACGAAATATACGTTTTGTAATTTATTTATTGAAAAAAACAATTAAAAATACCCAACAAGCTGAGTAAAAAATAAATATATTTCTCTATTTTTAGAAATTATTACAATCATTAAAAATAACTATGAGTAATTATCACATTAAGCATTTAGAAGAATATTATCAAGTTTACAGAAAGTCTATTAGAGAACCAGAAAATTTTTGGGAAGAAATTGCGGAAGAACATTTTGTTTGGAGAAAAAAATGGGATAAAGTTTTAGATTGGGATTTTTCTAAGCCAGAGGTTAGGTGGTTTCGCGGAGCTCAGCTCAATATTACAGAAAACTGTATTGATAGACATATAGCTACTAGAGGAGATAAAATAGCTATTTTATTTGAGCCTAACGATCCGAATGCACCAGCTGAACATATTACTTATAATCAATTGTTAGAACGAGTAAATAAATTTGCAAACGTTTTAAAAGAAAACGGAGTTCAAAAGGGAGATAGGGTTTGTATTTATGTACCAATGATTCCTGAATTAGCAATTGCAACTTTGGCTTGTGCAAGATTAGGTGCGATTCATTCTGTAGTTTTTGCTGGTTTTTCATCAGTAGCTTTGGCAACAAGAATTAATGATTGTGATTGTAAAATGGTGATTACTTCTGATGGATCTTATAGAGGAACAAAATCCATCGATTTAAAAGGAATTGTAGATGAAGCTTTAGAGAGTTGTCCGGGTGTAAAAACTGTTTTAGTTGCAAAAAGAATCAATTCTGATATTTTTATGAAACAAGGTCGTGATCTATGGTTGCAACCTTTATTAGATAAGGCATCAACGGAATGCGCAGCAGAAATTATGAACGCCGAAGATCCTTTATTTATATTATATACTTCTGGGTCTACCGGCAAGCCAAAAGGAATGGTACATACAACTGCTGGTTATATGGTTTATAGTGCTTATACATTTAAAAATGCATTTCAATACAGAGAAAATGATGTCTATTGGTGTACCGCCGATATAGGTTGGATTACAGGTCATTCTTACATTGTTTATGGCCCTTTAGCAAACGGAGCTACAACGGTAATGTTTGAAGGTGTGCCAAGTTACCCTGATTTTGGACGCTTCTGGGAAATTGTAGAAAAACATAAAGTAAATCAGTTTTATACAGCGCCAACAGCAATCAGGGCGCTGGCAAAACATGGAACAGAATTGGTTGATAAATATGATTTATCAACATTAAAAGTTTTAGGATCTGTTGGAGAACCTATAAATGAAGAGGCATGGCATTGGTATAATGATAATATTGGAAAAAAGAAAAGTCCGATTATAGATACTTGGTGGCAAACAGAAACAGGAGGAATGATGATTACTCCAATTCCTTATGTAACTCCAACAAAACCAACCTACGCAACTTTACCTTTTATTGGAGTTCAGCCTGCATTAATGGATGAAAATGGAAAAGAAATAAAAGAGAATCAGATAGATGGAAGATTGTGTATTAAATTTCCTTGGCCAAGTATGGCGAGAACTATTTGGGGAGATCATCAGCGCTATAAAGAAACTTATTTTTCAGCGTATGAGAATATGTATTTTACGGGGGATGGCGCCTTAAGGGATGAGGTTGGCTATTACAGAATTACAGGTAGGGTAGATGATGTAATTATCGTTTCTGGTCATAATTTAGGAACAGCGCCAATAGAAGATGCAATTAATGAACATCCCGCGGTAGCAGAATCGGCAATAGTTGGTTTTCCACACGATATTAAGGGAAGTGCATTATATGGTTACGTAATTTTGAAAGATACAGGAGAAAGCAGAAACCATGATAATTTAAGAAAAGAGATTAATCAAATTATAACAGAACACATCGGGCCTATTGCAAAATTACATAAAATTCAATTTTCAGAAGGATTGCCAAAAACACGTTCAGGAAAAATTATGAGACGTATTTTACGCAAAATAGCCTGTAATGAAATTGATAATTTAGGAGATACAAGTACATTATTAAACCCAGAAGTTGTTCAGAATATTATTGATCATAGACTTTAAATTTAAATACGTTAGATTAATTATATAGACCTCTTATATTTAAAAGTATGAGAGGTCTTTTATTTCTTGTGTGTTTTTAATATGTAATGTTCTTTTTTATGACGTATAAATTGACGATACATGGAACATTTGAAAGACTCAAAAAAAAAAGTAAAACCACGCAAAAAGTTACTCTTAAACAAGCAGATGAAATTTTAGTAATTGAATGGAGTAATATTGAAGAGAGAGGAACTCATGATTAACTCATAGCAGCAGGCAGGAGGAAGGTGTTTTAATTTGTATACGTATCAATCAAAAATCTAATTTTATTTTAAGTGTGAAACAATCTTATTATATACAGTAACATAATACTCATGAAATTTTGGAAGCAATATGTTTTCAATGTTTTTTGTGTTTTTTAGAAT
>JAQXAP010000003.1 GCA_029252865.1 Polaribacter sp. | reverse complement strand
AATATTAAGAATCACAAATTAATCAAAATATTAGAGTTTCCGGTCTTATTTCTAGGAGCAAAACCAAGTAACACGCCAGCTTTTTATAATTTCATGAACTATGCAGATTTTGGTTTAGGTACCTGGCATCCAAGAGGAGGAATGTATAAAGTTATTGAGGGAATGGTTTCTCTAGCAGAAAGTTTGGGAGTTACATTCAAAACAAAATCTAACGTTGAGAAAATTATTACAGATTCAACTAACACGGTAACTGCTTTAATGGTAAACGGTGAAGAACTTAAAACTAATCTGGTTTTAAGTGGTGCAGATTATCATCATACGGAGACCTTGTTAGATAAAAATGTTCGACAGTATTCAGAAAAATATTGGAATAAAAAGACCTTTGCTCCATCATCATTATTATTTTATGTCGGTTTCGATAAAAAAATCGACAATGTTAGTCACCATACATTGTTTTTTGATACGGATTTTGATGCACATGCAAAAGAAATTTATGATAATCCAAAATGGCCAAAAGATCCTTTATTTTATGCAAATTTTACATCAATAACAGATAGAACTTCTGCACCAGAAGGAAAGGAGGCTGGGTTTTTCTTAATTCCATTAGCACCAGGAATAGAAGATACAGATATCTTAAGAGAGCAATATTTTCAAAAGATTATAGATAGATTGGAGAAATTGACAAATCAGGAAGTAAAAAACCATGTTTTGTTTAAGAAATCTTTTTGTGTAAAGGATTTTGAACAAGAATACAATTCATACAAAGGAAATGCTTATGGAATGGCTAATACACTTTTACAAACTGCATTTTTAAGACCAAAAATTAAAAGCGGTAAAGTAAAAAATTTGTATTTTTCAGGTCAATTAACAGTTCCGGGTCCTGGTGTTCCACCGGCATTGATTTCAGGAAAAATTGCGTCGGAATTAATCTGTAAAAATCAATAATAGAATGAAAGAATTATTTGATCAAGTTTCTAATGATTGTAGCAAACTAGTTACAAAAAGGTATAGTACTTCTTTTTCGCTAGCAGTAAAAATGTTATCTACAAATATTAGAACTGATATTTATAATATTTACGGTTTTGTTCGTTTTGCAGATGAAATTGTTGATACTTTTCATGAATATGATAAAGAGCAATTGTTAGTTAATTTTGAAAAAGATTACTATTTATCCAAAGAGTTGGGTATAAGTTTAAATCCTATTTTAAATTCATTTCAACAAACTGTATCTAAATACAATATTCCTGACGAAATGGTACAAGCTTTTTTAAAAAGTATGAAAGCTGATTTATTTAAAACAGAATATCAAACAAAGGCTGAATACGATGAATATATTTATGGTTCTGCAGATGTTGTGGGATTAATGTGTTTAAAGGTATTTGTGAATGGAAATAATGAAATGTATGAAGAATTAAAAGATGCTGCCATGCGCTTAGGGTCTGCATTTCAAAAAGTGAATTTTTTACGTGATTTAAAAGATGATTTCGAACTGCTGAATCGGTCTTATTTTCCAAATGTTGATTTGGGTCAATTAAATACGGTTTCGAAGCAATTAATAATCGATGAAATTGAAGCTGATTTTGAGTATGCTTATAAAAACGGAATTTTAAAACTACCAGTAGAAGCCAAGTTCGGTGTTTATATGGCTTACAGATATTATACGAGATTGCTCGTGAAATTAAAAGCGGTACCCTCAGAAAAAATTATGGATACTCGAATTCGTATTTCTAACCCAATGAAAATAAACTTGTTGGCTAGAAGTTATGTAAAATATAAATTGAAGATTATATAATGATTTACGCTCTTATTACTTTAGGTGTTTTTTTATTAATGGAAGGAATTACTTGGTGTACTCATAAATATGTGATGCATGGATTTGGTTGGTATTTGCATGAGGATCATCACCAACCAAAATACAAGGGATTTGAAAAAAATGATGCATTTTTTGTTGTTTTTGCTGTTCCTAGTATATCTCTTTTTTACTTTGGGACGTATACATCTCAGACCTACTTGTTCTTTATAGGTTTGGGTATACTTTGTTATGGATTGGCGTATTTTTTAGTTCACGATGTTTTAATCCATCAGCGCTTTAAATGGTTTAAAAACACGAATAATTCTTATTTAAGAGGATTGAGAAAAGCGCATAAAATTCATCATAAAAATATGGGGAAATATGATAGTCAATGTTTTGGAATGTTATTTGTTCCTTTTAAATACTTTCAAAAGCCAAAATTTTAAATCTTTATTTAAATTCGAATTTCACTTGAATATCAACCTCTCTTAGAGTAATGAATTATTACGATTACATAATTGTTGGTGGAGGTGCCTCTGGCTTAATGATGGCATACAGAATGTCTAATGACTCCTTTTTTGATGATAAATCAATCTTAATTTTAGATAAAGAAAAGAAAAACACCAATGATAGAACTTGGTGTTATTGGGAAACTGACAACGATGAGTGGAACAATATTGTAAGTGCATCTTGGAAAAGTATTATTTTTAAAAGTGAGTTGCACTCCGCTGAAGAAAGCATAGCTCCGTATAAATACAAAATGATTCGTAGTAAAGATTTTTACTTGAAAATCTGGTCTCATCTCGAATCGAAAACAAAAATAACTTTTGAAGTATCAAACGTTTTAAGTATTCATCAATTAGATAATGAAGCATCGGTAATTACAGAAAATAAAATATTTAAAACAAAAACAGTTTTAAATAGTATTATTTTTACTGATGCTTATAAGAAACAAAGTAAATACCCTGTTTTACAACAGCACTTTGTTGGATTTTTTATTAAAACGAAGAAAGATTTTTTTGACATTAATGCTGCCACTTTCATGGATTTTACGGTTGATCAAAAAGACAATACACGCTTTATGTATATTTTACCTTATGCGAAGAACGAAGCTTTATTTGAGTATACTTTGTTTTCAGAACATTTATTACCATACAATGACTATAAAGTAGAAATTGAAAAATATTTAAGTAAAAGAAATATTACTGATTATGAAATTGTAGAAAAAGAACAAGGTTCTATACCAATGACGTGTTACAAATTTTGGAATCACAATACAGAAAATATTATAAACATGGGTACAGCAGGGGGTTGGTCTAAAGCAAGTACAGGTTTTACTTTTAAAAATACCAATAGAAAGACAATTAAATTAATTGATTATTTAAAGAAAAATAAACCACTTCCTAAATTTCATAAAATTAATAAGTTTTGGTTTTATGATTTAATATTGTTAGATATTTTGTTCAAGAAAAATCATATCGGTGCATTTATTTTCGGAAAAATGTTTCAAACAACTACTCCTAAACAAATTTTAAAATTTTTAGATGAAGATACTTCCTTATTAGAAGATTTTCGGATTCAATTAAAATTGCCAATAATTAATTTTATTAAAGCAGCCTTCGCAAGAATTTTAAGATTTATCTAGGATATTTCTCTCTTATTTTTTCTAAACTTAAATTATGAATACTGCCAATATGAGAATGTTGCTTTCCTAAATCGGGCTTATATGTTCCTGCTTGAACCTCACCACCAACTTGTTGATAGGCTTCTCTAAAAGACATGCCTTCCACTACTAGATTATTTATGCTATCAACTGTAAATAAATATTGATATTTTTCATCATTCAAATCAATATCTTTTACAATTATCTGTTGTATCGAATAATTAAAAATGTCCAAAATATCTTTAACATCTTCAAAAGCATTGATGATATTTTCTTTCAATAATTGAAAATCTCTGTGATAACCCGTTGGTAAATTATTGGTTATCAAAACCATTTCTGTGTGTAAGGCTTGAATTTTGTTACATTTACCACGAATCAATTCAAAAACATCAGGGTTTTTTTTATGAGGCATTATGCTGCTTCCCGTTGTTAATTCATCTGGAAACGTAATAAAATTAAAATTCTGACTCATATATAAACAAACATCCATGGCAAAACGAGATAGTGTATTACACAAACCTCCAAGGGCGGAGGCAATGGAACGCTCACTTTTCCCTCTGCTTAATTGTGCAGCAACTACGTTATACTTTAATGTTGAAAAATTTAATTCTTTTGTTGTTAATTCTCTGTCTATAGGAAAAGAACTCCCATAACCAGCAGCTGAACCTAATGGATTTTGATTTACAACTCTAGAAACAGCATTTAACATATAGACATCATCAACTAAGAGTTCTGCATAAGCAGAGAACCACAGTCCGAATGATGAAGGCATTGCAACTTGTAAGTGCGTATAACCAGGTAATAAACTTTTCTTATGAGTTTCTGCTAAAGCCAAAAGTGTGTCAAAAAGTGTTTTAGTTTTATCATTTATTATTGATAAATTCTCTTTATAATATAACTGCAAAGCAACTAAAACTTGATCATTTCTAGAACGAGCAGTATGGATTTTTTTACCAACCTCTCCTAATTTATTGGTTAATTCCCATTCAATTTTTGAATGCACATCTTCAAAAGATTCCTCGATAGCAAACTCTTCGTTTTCAATATCATCTGCTAGTTGTTTTAAACCTCCTTTTAGATTTTTTAATTCATCAGCAGTGATAATACCGATAGATTCTAGCATTATTGCATGTGCAATTGAAGCCTGTACGTCATATTTTGCAATATGCATGTCAATTTCTCTATCATTACCCACTGTAAATTTTTCTATTTGTTGATCTATTGAAAACCCTTTATCCCAAAGTTTCATGTTTGTATTGTTTTGCTGTTTAATTTTTTATTTTTTTTGAGGTTGTTAAACGATTACACGATTTAACAATTCAATGTATATTTTAATTCCTTCTTCGATTTCGTTAAGGTAAATAAACTCATCAGCAGAATGAGAACGCGTACTATCTCCTGGTCCCATTTTTAATGATTGGCAACTTAATACAGATTGATCTGAAAGGGTTGGAGACCCATATGTTTTTCTTCCCATGGCAATTCCTGCCTTCACTAAATCGTGGTTCGTAGAAATAGAAGATGAGTTTAAGCGTAAACTTCTCGGTTTAATTTTAGTACAAGGTGATTGCTCTTCTAGAATAGTAGCTATTTCTTGATTTGAATACGCATCATTTACTCGAACATCAATAACCAAATTTGTATGAGCAGGCACAACATTGTGTTGTTTTCCGGCATTAATTTGAGTAACTGTCATTTTTACATCACCTAAAGCCTCAGAGGATTTTTTAAATTTAAATTTTTTAAACCATTCTAAAACTTCTATTGTGTTATAAATTGAATTATTATCATTTGGATGAGCTGCATGACTTGGAGTTCCTGATACTTTTGCATCAAAAACAACTAAACCTTTTTCTGCAACGGCCAAATTCATTAACGTTGGCTCACCAACAATAGCCACATCAATTTTTGGTATGACTGATAACATACTGTTTAATCCATTGGGACCACTATTTTCTTCTTCTGCAGATGCAACAATAACCAAATTATATTTTAAATTTTCTAGAGCATAATAATTGGTAAAAGTTGCTATTAAAGAAACTAGACATCCACCAGCATCATTACTACCTAAACCATATAATTTACCATCTTCAACAATTGCTTTTAAAGGATCTTTTGTATACGCAGTATTTGGATGTACAGTGTCATGATGAGAATTTAGCAGCATGGTAGGTTTACTCTCATCAAAGTACTTGTTGGTTGCCCAAATATTATTTTTTGTTCGTTTAAACGGTATTTCATTTTCACTAAACCATCCTTCAATAAGTTTTGCTGTTTTTTCTTCTTCTTTTGAAAATGATTGCGTTTCAATCAATTTTTTTAAAAGAGAAATTGCATTTTCTGTTAATTTTTCGATGTGCATTTTTATAAAGTAATAGTTGTAAAATTATCGTTTTCTTTTGAGAGCATTGAAGTATTTCCAATATTAACTTTTGATACGCCATTGTTCAGAGCATCAAAGCAATTGTCTAATTTAGGTATCATTCCATCAGTAATAATTTTATCCTCTAACAATTCTTTATAAGTTTTAGAGTTGATGACTTTGACAACTGAATTTTTATCGTTAAAATGTCTTAAAACACCATTTAGTTCAAAACAATAATATATTGATGTTTCGTAGATTTTACTCATTCCAACTGCGATTGTACTTGCAATTGTATCTGCATTTGTATTTAATAATTGTCCGTTTCCATCATGCGTAATTGCACAAAAAATCGGTGTGAAATCAGCTTTAATTAATTTATCAATAGAATCAGAAGCAACTTGTTTTACATCACCAACAAACCCAAAATCTACTTCTTTAATAGGTCTTTTTTCTGACCTTATACTGTTGATGTCTGCTCCTGTTAAACCAATTGCATCAATATTTAGAGATTGTAATTTAGCCACTATGTTTTTATTAACTAAACCTCCATAAACCATTGTAATGACCTCTAAAGTTTCGGCATCTGTGATACGTCTACCGTTTATCATTTTAGATTCAATACCTAATTTAGACGCAATGTGAGTTGCTCTTTTACCGCCTCCATGAACAAGGATTTTCTTTCCTTCTAAATTAGCAAATAATTTTAGAAAACTATTTAAAGAAGTTTCATCTTCAATAATATTTCCTCCAATTTTTATGATTGATAGTTTTTCCATTTAAGTTGAACTTGTTTCAATTTCTTGTTTTGTTTCTTCATTACGAGAAAGAATTTGGAATAATACCTTTTAGTGAAGAGATTTCTTTTTTTCTCACAATGTCGTTAATTATTCTCTAATATTTTCTTCAACACTAATTGTGCTGCGTAAGTTCTGTTATTTGCTTGTTCAATCACTAAAGAACTGTCGGAATCTAATACAGCATCTTCAACAACTAAATTTCTTCTAACCGGTAAACAGTGCATAAACTTTGCATTTTCAATTTTTTCTCTGGTAATCATCCAATTAGTATCGGTTGAAAGAATTGTTCCATAATCATCATAAGAGCTCCAGTTTTTAGTATATATAAAATCAGCATCTTTAAAAGCTTCCTCTTGATTGTGATAAATAGTTGTCTTTTTAGTGATTTTTGAGTTTAAGTTATAACCTTCAGGATTTGTAATCACAAACTCTACATCCATTTTTTGCATTGCTTGAACAAAACTATTTGCAACTGCATGAGGCAGTGCTTTAATATGTGGAGCCCAACTTAAAACTACTTTAGGTCTCTTTTTTGTAGAATTCTCAAAAATGGTAATGGCATCGGTTAAACCTTGTAAAGGGTGACCGGTTGCACTTTCCATGCTTACGACTGGTACAGAAGCAAACTCTATAAAAGATTTTAAAACATGCTCAGACTCATCTTTCTTTTTGTCTGTTAAAGAGGGGAAAGCTCTTACAGCAATAATATCACAATATTGAGAAACTACAGCAGCAGCTTCCTTAATATGTTCTGCAGTATTGCCATCCATAATAGTTCCATCTCCAAACTCAATACCCCATGCATCACCAGAAACATTCATTACTATAGGATCCATTCCTAAATTTAAAGCGGCCTTTTGTGTGCTTAAACGTGTACGCAAACTCGAATTAAAAAATAATAACCCCAAGGTTTTATTTTTTCCTAATTCCTTATTTTTTAATCGGTTTTGTTTAATTTTAATGGCTTCTCCAATCCAAGTATTGATATTGTCAATGTCGTTTATAGATGTGTAATTCTTCATTTTTCACTATTTTATTTTTGTAAAAGGAACTTTATTTTCAAAGGCATTTGTGATAAAATTATCCTCTAAACCGTTCAAAATCCAAGTTTCAATTTGTGCATTTTTAGTTATTTCTGCTGCTTCAATTTTAGATCCCATTCCACCACTTCCATGTGAAGATTTAGAATTAACAACCTCATTTTTTAAATCCTCAAAATTCTTGACTTCGTGAATGGTTTCGGGAGCATTATTTTTGATAGATTCCTTTGTATAAACCCCATTGGTATTTGTCGCAATTAACAACAAATCGACATTTAATAAGGTAGCTGTTAAAGCCGCTAATTTATCATTATCACCAAACTGAATTTCATCAGTTGCAACTGTATCGTTTTCATTAATAATTGGAATATAATTATTGTTTACCAAAACATTAATGGTATTTACAATATTGTTTTTACTTTGTTGTTTTTCAAAATCTGAATAGGAGAGTAAGCATTGAGAACTTAATAAACCATATTCTCGAAAAATTTCTTGATAAATTCTTATTAAATGTGGCTGACCAATTGAAGCTAAAGCTTGTTTTACAAAAATTTCAGATTGTTTACTCTCTAGTTTTACAAATTGTTTTGCAACTGCAATTGCACCAGAGCTTACAATAATAAATTCATAAGTGTCATTTAGTTTTGCAATCTGATTTGCAATATCTTCAATTTTTCCTCGAGAAATATTATCTGTTTCTTTGGTAAGTGTATTTGAACCTACTTTCAGTAAAATGCGTCTTTTCTTCATTTATTTCAGGCTTTACATACTATTACAGCTATTTATTAAAATCAACAAACACTTACTTTCTTTTTTAAAACTCCATGCCAAGAGCTTGCCTATTATCTTGTTTGTCCGTTTCCGTGAACGTACCATTTATTTGTCACTAAATGCTCTAAACCAATTGGTCCGCGTTGATGTAATTTGTCTGTACTAATAGCTAATTCTCCTCCTAAACCTAACTGACCACCATCTGTAAAACGTGTAGAAGCATTATGATACACAACAGCAGTATCTACATTCTGCATAAATAACTTCGCTGTATCAATATTTTTAGTGATGATTGCAGAAGAATGTCCGCCGGCAAATTCATTAATCATTGCAATGGCATCTTCATTTGAAGCAATTTGTCCAATTACAATTTTGTAATCTAAAAATTCTTCATACCAAACTTCATTTGATGAAATTTCTTTTAATTTATGATTTTTAGAAACAAATGCATCACCTAGAACCTCGATTTTAGTTGCATTTAATTGTGATATTAATTTGTTTACGAATGCTTCTTTATTCGGTAATTTTTCATCGATTAATACTTTATCAACAGCGTTGCAAGCAGATATTTTTGATTTTCCATTCAAAATAATATCAATCGCTACCTCTAAATCAGCTTCTTTATGAACATACACAAAATTATTTCCTCGTCCGCTAATTATAACAGGACAATTAGCGTGCTGCTTTACAAATGCTATTAATCGCTCTCCACCGCGAGGTACAATTAAATCTACTTTTTGAGTTGGCTTTTCTAAAAATGCTTGAGTTTCTGTTCTGTTGAATTGTAAATATTCTACCCATTCTGTAGAAGCATTATGTTGTAACAAGGCTTGATGCCATAATTCAACGATTTTTAAGTTTGAATTTAAGGACTCTTTACCTCCTTTTAATAAAATTTTATTTCCAGATTTAAAAGCAATTCCTGCAGCTTCAACAGTAACATCTGGTCTCGATTCATAGATAATTAAAACCGTTCCAAATGAAGCTGTTTTATTATAAACTTGCATTCCATTGTCATGCTTAAAACTAAAACGTTCTAGACCAACAGGATCTTTCTGAGAAGCTAAATGTTTCGCAGCAGCTATCATTTCATCAACTTTTTTATTATCTGCCTTTAAACGATCAAACATAGAAATATCATCACCTTTATACGCTTCTAAATCCTTTTTATTAATGCTAATAATTGCTTCTCTTTCTTTATCCAGAAGTTCGGCCATTGTTAGTAAAACGGCATTTCTAGTTTCTATGGGTAATAAAGTATTCATCTATTCTTTGTATTCTTATTTTTTATCTAAAATATCTACCAAAGCCTCAAAAAATTGATCGATATGGTCTTTTTTCACTGTTAATGGAGGTAAAATCCTTAATAAATTTTTATTCATCGCGCCACCAGTAAAAATCTGATAATCATAAATTAATTGCTTGCGTAAATCTCCAACTTCAAAATCGAATTCGAGACCAAGCATCAATCCTTTTCCTTTAATATTTTTTATCTTAGGAATGGTTTTTGCAATTTTGATAAAGTAGGACGACATTTCTTTTACGTTATCCATTAATCCTTGTTCTTCAATTACATTTAAAACAGATAAACCCGCCGCACATGCCAAATGATTTCCACCAAAAGTAGTTCCTAACATTCCAAATTTAGCCTCAATATTTGGGTGAATTAAAATTCCACCAATGGGAAAACCATTTCCCATTCCTTTGGCAATTGAAATAATATCTGGAGTTACATTATAATGTTGAAAAGCAAAGAATTTACCAGATCTTCCATAACCAGACTGAACTTCATCAGCAATTAATAAAGTATTATTTTCTTTACAAAGTAAATCTACTTGTTCAAAAAAATCTGAATTTGCCTGGTCTAAACCACCAACACCTTGTATGAATTCTAAAATAACAGCACAAACATCACCTTTTTCGAGTTCTGTTTTTACATTTTCTATATCATTTAAATCTAAAGTAGTAACTTTTTGTTGTGCGTTAATTGGTGCAATAATATTTTTATTATCCGTTGCAGCAACTGCAGCAGAGGTTCGACCATGAAAACCATTTTTGAAAGCAACAATTCTTGATTTTCCTGTTTTAAATGAGGCCAATTTTAATGCATTTTCATTTGCTTCCGCTCCAGAATTACATAAAAATAATTCATAGTTTTTACAACCAGAAAGAGCTTCTAATTTGTCAGCTAATTTGACTTGTAATGGATTTTGAATCGCATTTGAATAAAACCCCAATTCAGCCACTTGATTGGTTATTGCTTCAACATATTTTGGATGTCCATGACCAATAGATATTACTGCATGACCCCCATATAAATCTAAATATTCAGTTTGGTTTTCATCATACACATAAACTCCTTTTGCTTTTACAGGTGTAACATCGTACAATGGGTAAACGTTAAATAATGGCATGTTGTTAGTTTTTTATTTGGTTGATTTTATCAAATGATTTATTTATACCTTTAATTAAAGAAGAACTTAAACCTTGGTGTTCCATTTCGTTTAATCCTTCAATAGTGCATCCTCCAGGAGTTGTAACTCTGTCTATTTCTGCTTCCGGATGATTGCCCGATTCTTTTAATAAAGTAGCAGCTCCAAAACAAGTTTGCATTGCTAATTCGTGAGCTTCATGTGCTTCAAAACCTAACTGAATTGCACCTTGAGTTGTTGCCCTTATTAAACGCATCCAAAATGCAATTCCGCTTGCACAAATTACGGTAGCAGCTTGTAATTGCTCTTCAGGAATTACCATTGAGACACCTAAACTATTAAAGATAGTTTTGGCTAATGCTACTTTTTCTTTTCCTTTTACATTTGGGGAAAGGCAAGTCATCGATTGGCCAACGGACGCTGCAGTATTTGGCATTGAACGAATAATATATGTATGTAAACCAACAATACTTTCAATTTTTGCAATAGAAAAACCTGTGATAACAGAGATTAAAACATGATTATCATTTAATAGAGGTTTTATATTTTTTAATAGATTCTCGAGATGTCTTGGTTGAACAGCAAAAATTAAAATATCAGAATTTTTAACGGCTTCTTCATTGTTAGATGTTAAAATCACTTCAGAAAAATCATTAAATGTTGTAATTGAACTTGTATTTCTTTTTGTTAAATACAAAGATTTCACAACTTTATTTTTCAATAGACCTTTTGCGATAGATTGCCCTAAACTTCCTGCTCCAATAATTGCTACTTTCATAATTGTTAGTTGTTGTAATTCGTTGTGTTGTTTTGAGTTTTTTTTTGACGTTACCACAAGGGTCGCGCTTTACATTATATCTTTTTTTCGATCCTCAAAAAAGGATGCCATTTCAATCGCTAACGCAAATACATAATATTAAAAGAAATTCGCCTTTAAATTTAAACCCAAGGTTTCTTCAAAACCTGACATTAAGTTCATGTTCTGAATTGCTGCTCCAGAGGCCCCTTTTAATAGATTATCAATTGTACTTGTTATTAATAAATTATTACCATGCTTTTCGAGGCCAATTATACATTTATTTGTATTTACTACTTGTTTTAGATGAACTTCTCCATCAGAAATAAATGTAAAGGCCGCATCATTATAATATTCTCGATATATTTTTTTTGCATTTTCAATACTATCGTCAAATTTTGTGTACGTGGTTGCAAAAATTCCTCTTGAGAAATTTCCTCTATTTGGCATAAAGTTAATTTCAGAATTAAAATCTGCTTGTAACAGATTTAGAGTTTGATTAATTTCTCCTAAATGCTGATGATTAAATGCTTTGTAGTGAGAAAAATTATTATCTCTATAGGTAAAATGTGTTGTTGCAGATAATGATGTACCAGCCCCAGTAGCACCCGTCACAGCATTAATATGGACATCATTTTTTAATAATCCATTTGCTGCTAAAGGTAAAATTGCTAATTGCAGAGCAGTTGCAAAACAACCTGGATTTGCAATGTGTTTTGCTGTTTTTATTGCTTTTTTATTTAATTCAGGTAAGCCATAGATAAATTCTTTACCTTGGAAATTCTTATTTGCAAGTAACCTAAAATCGTTACTTAAATCAATAATTTTTGTCTTGTCAGAAAAAGTCGTTTTTTCTAAAAAAGCAATAGAATTTCCATGTCCTAAGCATAAAAATAATACATCAACATTAGTATTAATCGTGCTAGTAAAATTGATTTCTGTATTACCAATTAAATCTTGATGCACTTTATACAATTTGTTACCAGCATTAGAAGTGCTGTAAACAAAATTGATATTTGTTTCTGAATGATTTAATAATAATCTTATTAATTCACCAGCTGTATAACCTGCACCTCCTATAATTCCTATTTCTAATTTTTTCATCTTATCTATAAAAGTATAACAATTATGTATTATAAATCAATTATTTACTTGTCTATATATTTTATTCTGATTTCCTAAAATTTTAATGAAACCTTTAGCGTCATCAGCTGTCCAAGCTTTATTCTCTTCGCCATATGTGCTAAATGCACTGGACATTAAATCGTGATCAGAAATAATTCCGTCTAAAGAAAAATGATACGGTTTTAAAGTTACCACAACATTACCAGATACCATTTTTTGAGAACTTTGTAAAAAAGCTTCAATATCTCTCATCACAGGATCTAAATATTGCCCCTCATGTAAATGCATTCCATAGAAACTAGACAAATATTCTTTATGTTGCAATTGCCATTTGGTTAAATTATGTTTCTCTAATAAATGATGAGCTTTTACAGTAATTAATGCAGCAGAAGCTTCAAACCCAACTCTTCCTTTCGTACCAACAATTGTATCTCCAACATGAATATCTCTACCAATTGCATATTTTGAAGCAATATTATTTAAGTTTTCAATATTAACTTCCGGTTTGTTTTCTTTGCCATTTAAAGCTATAAATTCGCCATTTTTAAAAGTAAGAGTAACTTTTTCTTCACCTTCTTTTTCTAATTGGGAAGGATATGCTTCTCCTGGTAAAGGTAATTTTGACTTTAGAGTTTCAACGCCACCAACGCTTGTTCCCCAAAGACCTTTATTTACCGAATATTTAGATTTTTCCCAAGGCATATCAATTCCTTCAGATTTTAAATAATCTATTTCTTCTTGTCTAGTTAATTTTCCATCTCTAATTGGTGTAATTATTTTGATGCCGGGAGCTAAAGTTTGAAATATCATATCAAAACGAACTTGGTCGTTTCCTGCACCAGTACTGCCATGGGCAATATATTCTGCACCAATATTTTTTGCATATTCAATAATTTCAATTGCTTGAATAATTCTTTCTGCACTTACAGATAAAGGATATGTACTATTTTTTAATACATTTCCAAAAATTAAATACTTTACTACTTTATTATAAAAAGTTGCAATGGCATCAATGTTTCTGTAAGTAGAAACTCCCATTTTATATGCGTTACTTTCTATTTGTTTAATTTCTTTGGATGTAAAACCTCCCGTATTTACGCTAACTGCATGCACATCGTATTTTTTTGATAAGCTCACCGCGCAATAAGATGTATCTAAGCCACCACTATAAGCAATTACTAATTTTTTCATTTTTTATTTTTTTTTAGAAACAAATTCTGTTTAATATTTTTTAATCTTTTAAAGACGCTCTCTTTAATTTGTTCGGGTTTCTTTTTATTTTGATTTTTAGGATCAAACAACATACCTGTGCATAAACACATTTTTCTGTTTGTTCTAGTTAAAACGTCATAGTTTTTGCATGTTTTACAACCATTCCAAAAAGTTTGGTCAGTTGTTAATTCAGAGAAAGGAACGGGTTTATATCCTAAATCACTGTTTAATTTCATTACAGGTAAACCTGTTGTTATACTAAAAACTTTTGCATTAGGAAATTTAGCTCTCGAGTGATTAAAAACTACTTTTTTAATTTGTTTTGCTAATC
Source organism: Polaribacter sp. (assembly GCA_029252865.1). GTDB lineage: Bacteria > Bacteroidota > Bacteroidia > Flavobacteriales > Flavobacteriaceae > Polaribacter. The sequence continues at coordinate 16,850 of JAQXAP010000003.1, read as the reverse complement.
CTAGATTTCTAAAATCTGGATGTACAATTAATCCTGAATTAGCAACAAATTTTCCATGACCCCATTTTTCTATATAACAAAATCCCGCAAACTTTCCATTTTCTAATGCAATTACAGCATTTCCGTTTTGCATTTTATTGGCAATATATGCAGGTTTTCTTTTTGCAATTCCTGTTCCTCTAACTTGAGCAGCATCTTCTATGGTTTTACATATTATATCTGCGTAAACGGTATGTGATTTGTTAGCAATTACAATTTCCATTGCATTGTATTTTTGTGTTATAAAATTGTTGTTTGTTTTGTTTGAATGTAGAATCGGACTCACCTAAATTCCGTAATAGTCTAAACACCCAAAGGGCGAATAGTGAAACTGCGTCGTACAATTTTGTTGTTATTTTTAATAATAACTAGAGGCTGTAAGTAAGTTTTATAAGAAAGATTCACAATAAAGAATAAATAGTTAAATACTGATATAAGTTCACTCGTTGCTAACATAAAGTATTAGCGACGTCGATTGCGCAAGCGCGAGCTGGGAACTATCGTTGTATATAATTTTTTTCTTTTTGAAGTAATCATGATGCTAAAGTATATTTTTTTTTAACAGTATTGATATAAGTGCACTTCTTTTTTTCAACTTTTACTAAATTTAAACAAAATTAGATTTTCAGTTAAAAATAAGTCAATATAATTAAGAAATAATCCTTTTTTGATAATTTAAAATTTGAAAAATTGAGGTGCTTTTACTTTTCAAACAATTTTATACAAAAAATACAACTCATCCTCTAAAAGATACAACTCAGTATTCTTTTGTTTTATAAAATAGCTTTCTATAACATATTTGCATTATAATTAACCACCAAAAGAAAAATAATGAAATTTATAATAGCAATTTTAACAATAATAATATTATTTATAACGAATAAAATAACTGGTCAAAACAACACAATAACTGCAAAAGTTATCAATGCAACTTCAGATGGAGGTACAGTAGAGTTTGCTTTGTATAACAAAACTAATTTCAGAATGAAACCTCTACAAGGTGCCAAATCTAAAATTGTAAATGGAAAAAGTGTTGTTGTTTTTGAAAATATAGAAGCTGGAGAATATGCAATTATTTGTTATCATGATAAAAATAATAATGACAAAATGGATTTTGAAGCTAATGGGATGCCATTAGAAGATTATGGTGCTTCTAACAATATAATGAATTTTGGTCCTCCAAAATTTGAGGATGCTAAATTTAGTATTATTGATAAAAATGTTTCTTTAGAAATAAAATTTTAGTAAGTTTATTATATCCTATTAATTTAGATAATGAAAACACCGAGTATAAATATTTATAAAAATTTAAAAAGTGGCTCTATAGTTTGTGCAAAGCTTACTTTGTTTTTAGGGCTTTTTTTTATCCTTGTATATCAGAAATTTACAATTATAGGAATGGCTCAGGTGTTTTTAATTTCTGCAATGTATTCTTTTACACTAGGTCTAGGAAACGGATTTATTAATGAATACTTGAACTCAAAATGGGATTGGGTAAAAGAAACCAATAAAAGAGTTTGGATTGGCATATTTACTACAATTATATATACTGGTATTACTGTTTTAATAATTCATTATATAATGTATATTCTAATTTTCGGAAATAAATTTGAAATTTTTTTTACAGGAAATTTAGCTTGGATTCATTTATTTACATTTGTTTTTTCGTTAGGAGTTGCTATTTTTTTTCACGCTCGTGGTTTTATGATTAATTGGAAAGCATCTGTAAGTCAAGAAACTACAAAGCAAGAAATTGTTGCAAAAACAGAAACAGCAAAGTTTGAGTCTTTAAAAAATCAATTAGATCCACATTTTTTGTTTAATAGTTTAAATGTATTAACGAGTTTGATTGGTGAAAACCCCAATCAGGCTGAAAAATTTACCACAAAATTATCTAAAGTATATCGCTATGTTTTAGAACAAAGGAATAAAGATATAGTGCCTATTGAGGAAGAATTAAAGTTTGCAAAAACATATATGGAATTGTTAGGAATGCGTTTTGAAGATGCTGTTCAGTTCAATATTCCAGATTCAATAAGTAATCATGAGTTGAAAATTGTGCCTTTATCATTACAACTTTTACTAGAGAATGCTGTAAAACACAATGTTGTTTCGAATTCAAAGCCATTAACAGTTAATATTTATGAAGATAACAATTATTTAATTATTGAAAATAATATAAATCCCAAAGCGGCAATAGGTAAAAGTACCAACGTAGGATTACAAAATATCGCTGATAGATATGGATTAATTACTCAAAAAGGAGTTAAAATAGAAAACAACAATAAAACTTTTAAGGTGAGTTTACCTCTGCTTATTAAAATGAATAATATTATGTACACAGAAGATTTAGAAAATAGCAATTATGTAAAGGCAATTGAAAGAGTAGAAAAACTGAAAGAGTTTTATCAAAATTTAGCTTCATATTGTTTAGTAATTCCTTTTTTAATTTTTATAAATTTAAAATTTTCACCAGGTTTTCACTGGTTTTGGTTTCCAATATTTGGATGGGGAATAGGATTAGTTTTCCACTTTTTAGAAGTAAATAATTATACTTTTTTCTTAGGAAAAAATTGGGAAGACAAAAAAATTAAAGAAATGATGGATAAGGAAAATCATTTAAATAGAACAAGATAATGGAGAATGAATTTACAAAGGAGCAACAATACCTTCTGGCTCGCAAAAGAGTAAAGAAAATTAGTAAGTTTTATAAACACTTGGTAATTTATATTGTTGTGAATATCTTTTTAACGGCTATTTTTATTTCAGGAGATATTAATGACCGAGATACTTTTATGGAAGCTTTTACAAATTATCATAATTATGTAATATGGTTTTATTGGGGAATCGGAATTACGTTTCAAGCTTTAAATACTTTTGGAATGAATTTGTTTGTAAGTAAAGATTGGGAGAAGAAAAAGATTAACGAATATATGGACGAACAAAATAATAGAAGAATCTAATGATACAAGACCAAGCTAAACAACAGCGTTATTTAAAAGCTCAAAAAAGAGTAAAAGATATTAAAGGATTTTATTCACATGTAACCGTTTATTGTACAATTATACCAATTATTATATGTATGAATTTAAAATTTGAGCCTAATTTTCACTGGTTTTGGTTTTCTGTTTATTGCTGGGGTACAGGACTATTTATTCATTGGTTAAAAGTTTTTGGCTTTAGATTCTTGGGAATAGGAAAGGATTGGGAGGAGAAGATGATTCAAAAAATTAAGGAAGAACAAAGTGAAAAAAGATAGAGACTATGGATAATAATTTTACACAAGAAGCTAGTTTTATAAGAGCAAAAAAAAGAGTAAAAGCTATAAAAGGATTCTATGTACACCTTATTGTTTACATAATTATTAATATTGTTATTAGTGGTATTATTATATTCGGATTGATAAAGAGTGATTATAGTTTTAAGGATAGTTTATCTAATTTCGGAGTTTATTCTACTTGGATTTTTTGGGGAATAGGAATGTTTTTTCATTGGTTTGGTGTTTTTGGTTTTAAGTCTCTTGGTTTAGGAGATGATTGGGAAGAAAAGAAAATTAAAGAACTTATGGACAAAGAAGAGCAACGCAGTAAAAATATTTAAAAGATTTTTTGAATAGATAACTGATGACAGTTTTAAACCCCCAAATATATTAAAAATGAAGGTACTAATAATTGAAGATGAAAAGCCAGCAGCAAGAAGGCTGAATAGAATGTTGGCAAATTTAGGTTTAAAAGTTCAGCAAATGTTGCATTCTGTAGAAGAGTCTCTAAATTGGTTGCAAAATAACGAACATCCAGATTTAATATTTTTAGATATTCAGCTTTCTGATGGATTGTCTTTTGAAATTTTTGAAGAAATTGAAGTCAAATCTGCTATTATTTTTACGACGGCTTATGATGAATATGCATTGAAAGCTTTTAAACTGAATAGTATCGATTATTTATTAAAACCTTTAGACGGAGATGAGCTGAAAGTGGCAGTCGATAAGTTTAACGAGAATAGACCAAAACAAACAGATGTTCAAGTAAATTTGGATGACATTCGTAAATTATTGGTAAATCCCGTAGATAGAAAGTTTAAAAAAAGATTGACAATTAAGGTTGGGCAGCACATAAAAATTATTCCTATTGATGAAGTAGAATGTTTTTACAGTGAGAATAAATCGACTTATATTTATACAAGAGAAAATAGAAATCACCTTTTAGATCATTCTTTAGAATATTGGCAAGAACAATTAAATCCTGAACATTTTTTTAGAGTTAATAGAACATTTATAGTCTATATAAATGGGATAAAAGATATTATAGCGCATTCTAATTCTCGTTTAAAATTAATTTTACATTCTTTTAGTGAAACAGAAATTATTGTGAGTAGAGAACGTGTAAAAGAGTTTAAAAATTGGATTGACTAAACGAAGTTGTATATTTAGCATAATCTAACAAAAAATAAATATTCCTTTCGTAAAATATTATAGAGAGTATATCCAAAATTTTTTAAAAAATTTATTTCCACAAAACTACAGATATTCCATTCTAACATTAATTTTAAACCTAAATTTACATCCTTTAAAAATATGTACTTTTATTAAAAATTATACATGAATATTTATAAGGAAATAGAAGCAGAAATTAATGCTGCTTCAAATATCGTTATTACAGCTCACAAGTCTGCAGATGGAGACTCTATAGGTTCTTCTCTAGGATTGCTTTATTTTATTGAAAAATTAGGTAAAAAAGCCGTTGTTTGTCACCCAGATAAAGCTCCAGATTTTTTGCATTGGTTGGATACCTCAGCGGTTCTTTTAATGGAAGAAAATGAAGAAGAAGTAATTGAACAAATGCAGAAAGCAGATTTAATTTTTTGTTTAGATTACAATGCAACAAATAGAGTGGGGCCGGAAATGCAAGTTTTATTAGAAGAAGCAACTTGTAAAAAAATAATGATAGATCATCATTTAAACCCTGAAGAATTTTCCACGATAACTCTTTCCGAAACATCAGCTTCGTCAACATCTCAATTAATTGTAGACTTAATAGAAAAGTCGGGAAATTTAGAATTGTTAGATGAAAAGATAGGTATACCATTATATGTTGGTATTTTAACCGATACAGGTAGTTTTCGGTTTAATTCTGTGAAACCAAGAACTCACGAGGTTTTAGCAAAAATATTAGCAGCAGGAGTTCAGCATCATTTAATTCACGAAAAATTAAGTGATAATAATACAGAAAGTCGCTTGCGTTTGCAAGGATTCGCAATGAGCGAAAAATTAGAAATTTTATACGAGCAAAATGTGGGTATTATTTCTTTATCTAAAGGGGAACTAGCTAAATATAATTACAAAAAAGGAGATACAGATAGTTTGGCAAACATAGTATTATCTATTAAAGGAATCAAGGCAGCTATTGTTTTTACTGAAAGAGATGGAATTATTAAAATTTCTTTCAGATCTAAAGGATCAGAAAACCCTGTAAATGTTTTAGCTAAAGAGCACTTTAATGGAGGAGGACATGCAAATGCTTCTGGGGGAATGAGTGATTTAACGATAAAAGAAACATTAGAGAAATTAAAAGGATTAATACCTCAATATTTTCAAAAATAAAATCTAAATTGATATTAGTCTAGTATTTTTAGTTTTAATGAAAGATGAAGCTTCATAGTTCTTTTCTAAAACAATTTTTATTAAATTAATAAAAAAATTTTTAACAATTAAACTTTGATTATTTTTATCAAAAAATTGTATAGATTTGGAAATCGAAAGTGTCTAAGAAAAGAAAAAAAAGTGAGAAAAATGCAATTAAATTAAAAGCAGATACAAATAAAATTAAAAAGCGGTAATTTTATCAGATTTGCATTTGGTAAATTAAAAAAGTTTTTAAATCACAAATTAAAAGAAATAATCTTAAACGAATTACAAAAAAACAAAATGACTAAAAAAAAACTCTTATCAATTATAGTAATCGTATTTTCACTAATCATAGTTAGTTGCAGCAGCAATAATAAGTTTAAAATTGAAAAAGGAATTGTTGGTGAAATTAATACAAAAACCATGATTAAAGAATTAAGTACGATTTTTAAAACTGATTCTCTTGTTAAAAACTTAAGTGAGGGAGCACAAGGAGATAATTATTTTCAGGAAGATGATGAATATTATGTTTTCGAAAAAGGAGGAAAGTTATTGTTAACCATTTTACCGAAAGAACAATTAGATTCTACTTCTACAATTAAAAGCATCGAAATTCATGACGAACGTTTTAAAACCGAGTCTGGTATTAATATAAATTCAAGTTTTATAGAGATAAATGCGAACAATAATATAAATAGGGTAGAATCTACTTTTTCGTCTGCAACTTTATTCTTAGACAATTTGAATACAACAATTACAATCGATAACGAGGAATTGGGTTTAAAAGAGTTTAACACACAAAAAGTTTCAAAAGAGCAAATTCCTGATTTAGCTAAAATGAAAACGTTTATTGTTTGGTTCAATTAGGACGTTTTTTGTTCGTTTTTAAAAAAGACAAAAGCGCGCTTTCCTTATATCTTTAAAGCTGAGTTAATTTCAGCACATAAAAAGGATATTATTTCAATCGCCTACGCAAAACCAATTTTTATGAAGAAAAAATTTAGTATTCAAAAGTCACCATTTATTGTGCCTACAAAAGATGGTAAATTAATTGAAGAACACTTCGGTAATGCAACAGACGGAAATTCTCAAGTAAGTATCGCACACATGATTGCGCCTTCTGGATGGAGTGAGCCTTTTCAAACTCCAGAATTTGATGAGTACACATACATTATTAAAGGTAAAAAGCAATTTATTATCGATGGAGAAATAATTGTTTTAGAAAAAGGTCAATCTATAAAAATAGAAAAAAACACTAAAGTGCAATATTCAAACCCTTTTGATGAACAATGTGAATATATTGCTATTTGTTTGCCCGCTTTTTCAATGGATTTGGTAAATAGGGAAAAGGTTTAAGTTTTGTTTTTACTAAAGTAAAAGGGTAAGTAAATCAATACGAAAAACGGAATAACAATTATTTCTACAACAAAAATGTATTGAGGCCAATCTCCAAAAACATCTAACAAAGTGGTTGCATTCGGTTTTCTGTTGGTATAAAAATAATTAGATCCTAATAGGTAGTTGATTAAAAACATAAATACCATGTATAGTTGCATCCCTAAAAAAGATTTCCCAACACTTTTTAAAGTTGGTTTCATTTTATAAACGAAAACAGCATACATCATAAAAATGACTAAACCTGCGTGAACATACCAATATCTAAAAAAAAGGTAATTCAGATAATTGTATTCACTAGGAGTAATTTAAGACTGAAGTGTACCCGCTAAAATTAAAAAAAAGAATACTTCAAAATATAAAAGTTTTCTTGTGTAGGATAAAATAGGGATTAATAATGCTAAAAAGCTACACAAATGCAGTGGTAAGTTTTCTTGATAATTGAAATTTTCTTTAAAAACCTCAAGAAAAGTGCCAAAAATAACTGCAATGGTAATTGAAAAAGCGAAGAGGTTTCCTATTATGATTTGATTTTTTTCGGACTGTTTTTGAGAAAATTTAATAAGTAACAAACCAAAAAGAAAACAAAAAAGCACAACAACTAAATGTTGAATTGTAAATGGTATAAAATCTGTATTTTCGGATAGGAAAAAGTCTTTCAATTATAAAAAATTTTAAATTACAATATATAAAAAATAACGAGCTCATAAAATGAGCTCGTTATTTTTTATGTTTGGGAAAGTAAATGTCATCTATTTCTCTGACAAGCTAATAATGTATTTTTTAATAACATAGCAATTGTCATTGGGCCAACTCCACCAGGGACTGGCGTAATAAATTCAGATTTTTTAGCAATTTCATCAAAAGCAACATCACCAACTAAACGAAAACCACTCTTTTTACCAGAGTCTGCTAATCGTGTAATTCCTACATCGATAACAGTAACATTATCTTTTACCATATCGGCTTTTAAAAACTCAGGAATTCCAATGGCAGCAATTATAATGTCTGCCTGTAAAGTAATTTCTTTTAAGTTTTTTGTTCTACTATGACACATGGTTACAGTTGCATTACCGGTTTTTCTTTTTTGCGAAAGTAAGATGCTCATTGGACTACCTACAATATGGCTTCTTCCCAAAACAACAACGTGTTTGCCAGAAGTGACAACATTGTATCTATCTAATAATTCTAAAATACCAAAAGGAGTTGCAGAAATAAAGGTAGGCAAGTTCAATGCCATCTTTCCCACGTTTGTGGGGTGAAATCCGTCAACATCCTTATCTGGATCTATAGCCATTAAAACTTTTTGTTCATTAATATGTTCGGGTAAAGGTAATTGAACAATAAAACCATCAATATCATTGTCAACATTTAAAATTGCAATTTCATTTAATAAGTCTTCTTCCTTTGTATCTTCTGGTAATCTAATTAACGTAGATTCAAAACCAACACGCTCGCAAGCTTTTACTTTTGCATTAACATATGTTATACTCGCACCATCATTACCAACTATTATTGCTGCTAAATGAGGCGTTTTTATACCCCTGTTTTTTAAATCTGTCACTTCTAGAGCAATTTCTTCTTTAATGTCTGCTGATGTTTTTTTTCCGTCTAGTAAAATCATTGTTGTTATTGTAGTTGAGAGTTATATCAATAAAAAAAGATAAACAATTGTTTATCTTTTTTATATTTTTATTTCATTCCTTTCATCATTTGCATCATTTTTTTTCCACCACCACCTTGCATCATCTTCATCATTTTGCTCATTTGGTTAAATTGCTTCATTAACTGATTTACTTCTTGAACACTTGTTCCAGAACCTTTTGCAATTCTCTTTTTCCTACTTGCATTTATAGTTGATGGTATACTTCTTTCTTCTTTGGTCATAGAATGAATGATTGCTTCAATTCCTTTAAAAGCATCATCATTAATATCTACATCTTTCATCGCTTTTCCAGCTCCAGGAATCATACCAACTAAATCTTTCATGCTTCCCATCTTTTTAATTTGTTGAATTTGACTTAAAAAGTCATCAAAACCGAACTGATTTTTAGCAATTTTTTTCTGTAATTTTCTTGCTTCTTCTTCATCATATTGATCTTGTGCTCTTTCAACTAAAGAAACAACATCTCCCATTCCTAAAATACGATCTGCCATTCTATCTGGATGGAATACATCAATTGCATCCATTTTTTCTCCAGTACCAATAAATTTAATTGGTTTGTCCACAACAGATTTTATAGAAAGCGCAGCTCCACCGCGTGTATCTCCATCTAGTTTGGTAAGAACAACACCATCAAAATTTAAAATGTCATTAAAGGTTTTTGCCGTATTTACAGCGTCTTGACCTGTCATCGAATCAACAACAAATAAAGTTTCTTGTGGGTTTATAGTCTTATGAATGTTAGAAATTTCATTCATCATTTCCTCATCAACAGCTAAACGTCCTGCGGTATCAATAATAACTACATTTTTACCGTTTGCTTTTGCGTGTTTAATTGAATTTTTTGAAATTTCAACAGGATTATTATTGCCAACTTCTGCATAAACTTCTACACCAATTTGTTCTCCTACAACTTGTAATTGATTAATTGCTGCTGGTCTATAAACATCGCAACCAACTAATAAAACCTCTTTAGATTTCTTAGTTTTTAAAAAGTTTGCTAATTTTCCTGAAAAGGTAGTTTTACCCGATCCTTGTAAACCAGACATTAAAATAACAGTTGGCGAACCTCCCAAATTAACTCCTACAGTTTCTCCACCCATAAGGTCTGTTAGCTCGTCTTTAACTAACTTTACCATTAATTGACCTGGGTTTAACGTAGTTAATACGTCTTGGCCTAATGCTTTGCTTTGAACTGTTTTGGTAAAGTTTTTAGCAATTTTAAAGTTTACATCGGCATCTAGTAACGCTCTTCTAACTTCTTTTAGAGTTTCTGCAACATTAACCTCTGTAATCTTACCATGACCTTTTAAGGTATGTAAAGCTTTATCTAATTTATCGCTTAAATTATTAAACATAATTTGTATTCTTTTTAGGAAGCACAAATATATGAATTAGAGCTGATTTGTAAAGCGAATACTATAATTTTTTACTTATTTAGAAGTTAATTATTTGTCTCATCGATGATAAGATTATTGAGATTAAAGTGCGTTTACAAATATGCCGAGATAGTTAAGAAAATCGTTGAAACTAGGGTTAAAATAACAATTAAAGGTGTTATAAATTTTAACCACTTGTCATATCCTACTTTCACAATGGCTAGTGAGGCTAGAATTAATCCTGTAGGATTAATAAAAGCAAACAATCCAACACCTAAAAGATATGCATTAACAACATGCTCTCTTCCTATAGAAACCGTATCTGCCAGAGGTGACAGAACAGGCATTGTTAAAACAGCCATACCTGATGAAGATGGGATAAAAAATGATAACGTACTATAAATAAACATGGTAGAATTTATAAATAAACCTTTACTCATTCCATCTGTAAATGAACTGGAGTAGTTCAATAAAGTATCGCTAATTAATCCATCCTCCATGATAATAGTTACACCTCTTGCCAAACCAATAATAAAAGCAACACTTAATAATTCGTTAGCACCTTTTATAAAAGTATTCACAAAAATAGTTTCATTTATTCTGCAAGTAAAACCAATTAAAACTGCACCAACAAAAAAGACTCCCGTCATTTCGAGAAACCACCATTCTAAATTTATAACGCCATAAACCATTATAACAAAGCATAAGGAGAAAATAAAAAGCACTAATTTTAGACGTAAAGTAAAGTTAATTGGTTCTAATGATTTTTGAAAAGAAAACATTGTTTCTATCTTTTCTTTTTGATCAAAAATAATAGATTTTGTTGGGTCATTTTTTACTTTTTGAGCATACCTTGTAATATATAAAATACATATAGTCAGACCGGTGATAAGCATTAAAAGTCTTCCTTCGATTCCTGAAGTCCAATTAATTCCTGCAGAATTAGAAGCAATAATTGTACTAAAAGGATTTGTAGTAGACATCATTGTTCCAATAGAACTACCAATATAAATACAAGCTAAAGCAACAATAGCATCGTACTTTGCAGCAATAAAAATTGGAATTAAAATAGGGTAGAAGGCAATGGTCTCTTCAGCTAAACCAAAAGTGGTTCCGCCCAAAGCAATTAATGAGGTAACAACAATAATAAGAATATATTCTTTGCCTTTTAAAAGAATAGAAAGTCTAGAAATACCTGCCTCAAAAGCACCTGTAAAATTAACAATTGCAACTAAACCACCAATAAATAAAACTAGAATAATGATATCTGCAACAGCTATAATTCCTTTTAAAGGTGCTAAAATAAATTCTTTAATTCCTTGAGGTTTGGCCTCAAGTTTTGTGTAGGTTTCAGGAATACTGATGGCTTTATAAATAGCTCCAGAAGTGAATTTGTTTAAAGGAATTTTAATTTTTAAACTGTCCAAAGTTTTTTGTGATGCTTCTAAGATTATCGTTTTATCTTTACTCGTTTTTATAAAACGGTTGTCTTCTTTATTATAAGACAGCCTATCATATTCACCAGAAGGAATACACCATGTTAATAGCACTACAAAAGCAGTTATGAATAATAAAATTGTTTGTGCGCTGGGAAATTTTATTTTTTTCATGTTTATTCGCTGAAATAGACTTTAAATATAATGCTCTCTTAAAATTGGAGTTTAGGTTTTATTTACTTTCAGGAATAAATTCTAAGGCAATTCCATTTATACAATGACGTTTTCCTGTTGTGTTTTTTGGGCCATCATCAAAAGAGTGACCTAAATGACTACCACAAGTATTGCACTTTAATTCTGTTCTTGCATAACCAATTTTATAATCTATGTCTAACTCTACATTTCCCTGAATAGGTCTATCAAATGAAGGCCAACCAGAACCAGAATCGTATTTATACTCAGATTTATAAAGAGGAGTTTTACAAGCAGCGCAAGCGTAAGTTCCTTTTTCTTTATTTTTATTAAAAGAACTCGAAAATGCCCTTTCTGTGCCCGCTTCTCGCAAAATTCTATATTGTTTTGCTGTTAGTAAATTTTTCCATTCAGAATTTGTTTTTTCTATTTTATAAGTTTTTTTTCCTTTACTAAGTGTTTGTCCTTTAAGGGAGAAACTTAAAAATAATATAGTAAGTATAGAGAAGATTTTTTTCATAAATTTAAATGATGTTTTTTTTGACTAAAATTTTATTTGAAAATTACAAAAGATTTTTTCTGTACCAATATTTTTTTTGATAAAGAAAGAATATGTAATTTTATTATTTTTCAGCATTCTTTTAATGTTGGCGTTTCACTAATTATTTTCAAGAAATTTTATAAAGTAAAAATAGATGAAAAAAAATATTTTATACATTTTAATAATTTTTCTTTTTGTAGAGTGTAGTACAGTTCCTATAACAGGACGTAAACGTATTAACTTTGTAAGTGATTCTCAAGTATTACCAGCGAGTTTTGCTCAATATACAAATTTTCTTAAAGAAAATAAAGTTTCTACCAATAGTGAAATGAGTAATAAAATTAAAAATGTTGGTAAAAATATTTCCGCTGCTGTCGATCGTTTTATGCGATTAAATAACATGAGTTCAGAGGCAAATTCTTATAAATGGGAGTTCAATTTAATAGAGGATAAAATGGTTAACGCTTGGTGTATGCCTGGTGGAAAAGTCGTGTTTTACACAGGTATAATGCCAATTTGCGATAATGAGGATGGAGTAGCTGCAGTTATGGGGCATGAAGTTGCGCACGCATTTGCTAAACACGGACAAGAGAGAATGTCTCAAGGTCAATTACAGCAACTTGGTGGAGTAGCTGTTGCTATGGGAGCTGTGGATAAAGACTCTAAAACACAACAAGTGTGGAACACCGCTTTTGGTATTGGTTCTGGTTTAGGGATGTTAAAGTTTAGTAGAATTCACGAGCAAGAAGCAGATAGATTAGGATTGGTTTTTATGTTAATGGCTGGTTATGATGGAAGAGAAGCTGCCAAAGTTTGGGTGAGAATGAGTAAATTATCAAAAGGGAGTTATAATCCAGAAATTTTAAGTACACATCCTTCAAATACATCAAGAATTAACGATTTAAGAACGTATTTGCCAACAGCCAGAAAACATGCCGCTAGATATAATAAGGAACTTTTAGAGAAATAAGAAATTAGTATCAAGGATAGATTTCCTATATTGTGAGCGTTCAACAATAAATTGTTGAACGTTTTTTTTAAAGTAGACACTATGTTAAAAATTGGAGATAAAAAATTAATAAACGCTTGGGCCTTTTATGATTGGGCAAATTCTGTGTATTCGTTAGTTATTAGTACCGCGGTTTTTCCATTATATTACGCTGCTATCACAAAGGGTGAAGTAGTTTTTTTTCTCGGAATGGAGTGGGATCATCCAGATAGTTTATACAGTTATGCACTTTCATTTTCTTTTTTAATTGTAGCTTTTATTTCCCCAATTTTATCCGGAATAGCAGATTATACAGGTAGCAAGAAGAAGTTTATGAAATTCTTTTGTTGGTTAGGAGCTTTATCGGTTATGAGTTTGTATTTTTTTGAAGATGTAGCTACTGTATGGATTGGTATTTTATTTACCATTTTAGCAAGTGTTGGTTTTTGGGCAAGCTTAGTTTTTTATAATGCTTATTTACCAGAAGTTGCGCATCCAGTGCAACAAGATAGGGCGAGTGCAAAGGGGTTTATGTATGGTTATTTGGGTTCTGTTCTATTACTTATTTTAAATTTATTAATGATTCAAAAACCTGATTGGTTTGGAATTACGACAGCGATGGCATCTAGAATTTCATTTGTACTTGTTGGACTTTGGTGGATTGGTTTTGCTCAAATTACTTTTAGACGTTTGCCTGATGATATTTTTGATAAAAAGTCGGATAAAGACTATATCTGGAAGGGATTTAGAGAGTTAAAACTTGTTTTCAAAGAAATAGTGAATTATCCATCATTAAAAAGATTTTTAATTTCATTTTTTTTATTGAGTATTGGTGTGCAAACAATCATTTTAATGGCTGCAATTTTTGGTTCTAGCGAATTAGGTTTACCAGCAATGAATCTTATTGTAACCATTTTATTAGTTCAAATAGTGGCTATAGTTGGTGCATTTGTATTTTCTAGATTATCTGAAAAATGGGGTAATGTTAAAGCTTTAAAATTGACAATTGTAATATGGATGTTGGTCTGTTTCACAGCATTTTTATTGGATAAAAATCAAGAGAATGTTTCTTTTTATTTTTATGCTTTAGGTGGTTTGTTAGGCTTTGTTCAAGGAGCAATTCAATCGTTAACCAGGTCTACCTACTCAAAATTATTACCTGAAACAGAAGATCATGCAACCTATTTTAGTTTTTATGATGTTACCGAAAAAATAGCGATTGTACTGGGAACTTTTGTTTATGGGCTTTTATTTGCAATTACAGATTCTATGCAGTGGTCTGTATTGTGTATGGCAATTTTCTTTCTAGCGTCGTTTATTGTTTTAAATTCTTTGAAGAAAACAAAGCACGTTAGTTAAAAAATATTTTGCGAATTGTAATATAAACAAAGATTAAACTAGAATAAAATATAAAAAAGGGAATTATAATTTCTTTTAATTCTAAAACTAACAGTAAGCTTATTATCAATAATTGAAAACCTAATCCAAAAGTAGAAATGCAAGACATGAACCAATTTGGTAAATTTTTTCCTGTAGAAGCATTTTTATCTAGAAAGTAAATTGTTTTATCAAATATACCATAAAGCGCTTTATACAAAAAGAATAGAATATTTACATTTCTTTGTTTTTCGCCAGGTAAAGCAAGAGGAGTGGAGTTTTCAAAAACTCGACTAGTAGTATCTCCATTAAATTTATTTCGTAAAATTACATAGTAATAATTGTAAAGGGTACCCTGCAATTGAATACCAAAAAAAGAAAGAAACATAAAGAAAAAGTGAATATCTGTAATTTTCCAAATGGTTAGAAAAATTATAAAATTTAAAATTATATCAGAAACTGAATCTAAAAATCGGCCTGTATAAGAGGGAGTTTCTTTGACTCTGGCCAGTTCTCCGTCAGCGGCATCTAAAATTGATTTAAAAATTATAAAAAATGCGGCCGCAAAATAATAGCCTTCAAAAATACAGTAAACTCCGATTAACCCAGAGATAACAAAAGCAATAGTAACATCGATAGGGGTAAAAGAGGTGCTTTTTAAAGATTTTACTATTATTTTAGCAATTGGTCTTCCGTAGTCTGACAAATCTATAAATTGATGTTCTTTTGGTAATTTAGACATAAACATGCTTTTTATGAGCATTCTTAAATTTCATAATAAAATGATAAAAACAGCAACATTTTAAAACAAAAATAAATAATTAAAACAAAAAAAGCCTAAAATTTTAAAATTTCAGGCTTTTTCATGATACTGGAAAACAAATTTAGTCCACAGTAACGTCAAAAACTACTTCAATATCTGTTGTACCTTCTCCAGACAATGCATCTTCAGTAGTTCCATTATTTGGCTTCTTACCTTCATGCACTACTGAAATAGTTAAAATACCTGTACCCGCAGCACCTGCAGTTACATCAGTATTAAAACCAAGTGGATTAGAATTTGTATCGACGTCAGTTGTATCGAATTGTAAACCAGCGACATTAGTTATGTAGAATATCTCGTGATCCTCTGCATCCTCTTCAGCAATTTCTGCACCAACATCTTCTCCTTCTTCTAGGTTTATTAACTCTAATGCTCCCGAATAAGTTGCATTAGCAGTTAAATTTCCTGACACATCCGTAGTTCCGTCTGCACCACCGTCCCCATCTTCATCGGTAAATGTAAATGTTACTACATCAGAAGAGTTGGAGGTATTAGTTAATGTATATACTAATTGAGTGATTTCTTCTTCATGTTCACCATGATCGTGGTCATCATGATCATGATCATCATTATCTGAACATGCTGTAAAGCTTAGTGCCGAAATAAATAAAATGGCTAATAATTTTGTTGTTTTCATTGTTTTTGTTTTAAAATTTGACATAATTAATAATTGAATTTAAGTTTAATATTAAAGTTTCTACCTACTTCGTCTGCGAAGTAACGTAATCTGTTTAGGTAATTTCTGTAGGATACATTGAATAAATTTTCAACATTAAAGGCTATATCTAAGCTACTAGTATTAGTTAATTTAAAGTTAGCAGAACTATTAAAATGAAATAGACTATAAGTATTGGGTGTAGAACTTATATCTACATAAACATCCTCTTGAAGTATAGGATTGAATGTAAAAAAGTTATAATCAGGAAATCTATTTTGTTTAAGCTCTGTATATTGGGTAATGCTTATTGAAAGTCGATTAAGTTTTTTGTTAGTGTATACTATGCTGTTTGAAAAATTTGTTGACGGCATGTTAATAAGTGGTGTATCCTCTGTTAAATTATCTCCACGTAATAAACTCAAGCTTCCTTTATACATAAATTTATCAGAGAATTTATTATTTATATCTATATCTATACCAAATATTTGAGCATCAACTTGGTTATATTTCCATTCAATGAAAGCTCCACGAATTGTAGTTAAAGCTTCACCAGCGGGAATCAACTGAATAAAATCTGTTATATGATTAAAATAAGGACTTACAGAAAATCCAAAGTTTTGGTTTTTACGTTCAAATGAAGTCACGAATTTATTAGCAATTTCTTTATTGAGTAAAAGGCTTCCAGTTTCTATACTTGCCGCACTATGATGTAAACCATTACTAAATAATTCAGATG
>JAQXAP010000176.1 GCA_029252865.1 Polaribacter sp. | reverse complement strand
AAATTAACACCTTTTTTATAATCACTTAACACAACATTATTTCCACTAGTAGAACTATCTCTACTTAACTGAAAATCTGGATTCGTTAAGTTTGTAGCTTTTAATTTTATACGATACTTTTCTCCTAACTTTAACGAAGAAACCAAATCTAATGTTGGTATTCCTTTTTCTATAATATTTTCAAAACCTCTTGTACCAATAGAGTAAACTCTATCAGAAAAATAGTTAAACACTAAAGATGTTGTCAATTCGTTTTCTTCATATTTCTTTTTAAAAGTTACATCTGCATTCATTAAAAATGGAGTAGCCCCCTCTAATTGACTTGCCGCTTGTTGAAATTGCGCAATAGAATTTGAATCTAAGTTTACTTTAGAAAATAAAATAGATGCATTTAAACCTGCGTTTAAAGAGTATTCATTTTCTGCATTATCATCACTTTTTAATACATTTTTACGTGCTTCAAGTTCAAATCCTAAAATGGACGCCTCATCACCAACATTTAAATAGGTAAGTGTATTTCCTCCTGAAGGTATTTCACTTCTTGCAATTGGGTTTTGGATGTATTTGTAAAAACCAGTTAATGAAACTAACTCGCTTGATGAAAAATAATACTCGTATTTCGTATCGAAATTATAGTTTTCTGAAGGTTCTAAATCAGGATTACCTTGAGATGAAAAGTTTACATCTTGATATTTAAATGGTGCAGTTTCTTTAAACTGAGGAAAAGTATAAGTCTGACTTGCTGCAATTCTAAAAATACTGTTTTCGCTAAAATTGTATTTAATATTGATACTTGGTAAAACATAACTTCTATCTATTTCAGATGCTCCATCTATTGCACTTGCTGCAATATTAGTATCATAAGTAACTCTTTGATGGTTTCTTTCAAATTTTAACCCTCCGGAAACGATAAAATTTTCATTAAACTCATATACTAAATTGGTAAAAACTCCTGAAATTAATCTTTTACCTCTATAAGTAAATGGATCAAATACTCTAACATTTCTACCTCTACCAGTTTCCAAAATAAACAAATTATTGTCAACAGAGTTTTGGTTGAAAACTGCATCTGGGTTATCCATAGAAATTGGGATTCTTTGAGAAAAACCATGGTTAAAAATGGTTGCTGCAAACAAACGCTCTGTGTATCTATAATCGGCCCCAAAATCAATTACACTTTTATCATCTTCATCTTCTTTTAATTTATAACTAAGTTTTCCTTTTGCAGCATAATCGTTTTCTTGAAGTTTAGAGTAAAAACGCTCATTTTCTCCGGCAGAACTCGTTTGAGGGTTATAAAAACCATCACGTAATAAATATTTATTAGTTCTTCTGTCTGGCTCATTTCCTCTAATGAAGTTAAAAGATCCTTTAGCCTCTAATTCTAATCTTTCAGAAAATTTATAATTTCCTAAAAGTTGATTTACGTACAACTCGTTATTATTTGTTTGTTGCCTTCTTTGAAACTCTAAATCTCCATCATCTTCAGGATTATCTTTACCAAAATAATCTCCAATTGATTGTTTGTTATTGTGAATAAATAAATGATTGTATGCAATAGAATAATCTTCTGTTTTAAATTTTACATTCCCCATTATTAATTGAGAAACATTAAAATCGTATTTAGAAAAATCTTGATCTTTAAAAGGAGCTACACTACCATCTGTAGTATTCTGTTTGATATTCCCTTCTAAATAATTGTATTTGGCATCATAACTACCAACTAAGAAAAAACTTAAAGTATTATCTTCTCCAACATCGTATTTTCTTCCATATTTAAAAGAAAAACTATTGTTTAATTGAAAGTTTTGAGATTGAGGTTTAAAAGAATTTGCAAAAGAATACGTGTTTAAATCTGTTACAGTATGATTTAATCTTTGAGTTCCAAATCTATTAGTACCATGTATTGTCAAAAATTCTTTACTTACAGTTTGTGAATTTACACCTAGAGAAACACCTAAACTTGCCTCTCTTCTTTTTACCACTTCTTTAGAAACAATGTCAATATTTGCTCCACCAACATCACCATTCAAATCTGCTGTAAAAACTTTATTTACACCAATATTCTTGATAACACTTGTATCAAAAAATCCTAAAGAGATGTTTTTATATTCTGGGTCTTCAGAAGGTAAAGGCAAGCCATTCATTGTAGTTGAATTGTATCTATCTCCCAAACCTCTCACAATCACATTTTTTGATCCTTTAGAAACTCCTGCAGTTTTTGTTACCGCTCCAGCTGCATCAGAAACTCCTTTTGTGGCTAATTCTTGTGCTCCAATGGTTGTTTTAATAGAAACTGCTTTCTTTGCTTCCATAATAAGTGCGGTAGCAGTTTCTTTACTCGTAGATGCTTTAATGACTACAGCATCTAGTGCAACCCCCTCTTCTGCAGACATAAGTTGATTAATAACAACTGTTTCACGTGTAGTGATTGTAAAAGTTTTTTCTACACTTTTATATCCCAAAAAACTAAACTCTATACTATGAGTTCCTAACGGAACTTGTAACGAATAATTTCCATCGAAATCTGTAGTTGTACCAATGGTAGTTCCTTTAATTTGAACATTCGCGAATGGCAACGGCTCATTGTTTGTTTCTTTATCAGTTAATAAACCTTTTAATGTTCCTTTGCTTTGTGCAACTATAATTTGACCTAAAGCTAAAAAAGTAATAAATAAAAATTTCTTCATTATTATGTTTAATTTACTTCTGCAAAAGTCTAGCAGCACTGTAAACTCATGGTTAGTTATAAGTTATAATTATATTATAGAAATATTAACTAAAGGTTAAATCAAAAAAACATATAACAATTATTTAAACATCAAGAAACATTTGCTTTAAGTCTATGTTGCATTTTTGAATAATTCTTTAAGGAATCTTCAGTCATAAAATTTATTAGTTTTTGTCGACTATTTATTATGACAAACTGCCTCTGATCAAGGCAGTTTTTTTTGTTATAATAATATTAGATTAACATTAACCTAACATAACTGTAAGTTATTTGCAGCGACAAAAACTAATAATTATGAAATTAAAGTCATTACTTTTAACCATTAATATGGTTATTTTTATGAGTGTTAACGCTCAAGAAACAAATGCTCCGAAATTTGGGAAAGGTTTATTTAACCTAGTTGGCAAAGACAGTACATTTACTATGAAAGTCGGACTTCGATTTCAAACCTTAGCTAATTTTGGTTGGAATGCTGACAATGGATTTTCTACGAATTATAGTAACATGCTAATTAGAAGATCTCGATTAAAATTTGATGGTTGGGCTTTTTCACCAAAGTTAAAATATAAATTAGAATTAGGTCTATCTAATAGAGATCAATCAGGAACCAGTTATTATGCACATAACTCCCCGAGACATATTTTAGATGCTGTTTTAAAATGGAATTTTTCTGGAAATTGGGTACTTTGGATGGGACAAACTAAATTACCTGGTAACAGAGAACGTGTAATATCTTCTGGAGATTTACAAATGGTAGATCGTTCTTTATTAAATAGTAGGTTTACTATTGATAGAGATATGGGGGTACAATTGAGACACAAATTTAACCTTTCTAATAAATTTTTAGTAAAACATATCTATTCTATTGCTCAAGGTGAGGGTAGAAATGTAACGAGAGGAAACTTAGGAGGTCACCAATACACAGCAAGAGTAGAATTGTTTCCTTTCGGAGATTTTTCTGGAAAAGGAGACTATAAAGGAAGTGATTTAAAATTTGAGCCTGAACCAAAATTGTCGCTTGCTTTTAATTATGATTGGAATAATAATGCTTCTAAAACAAGAAGTAACCAAGGTTCTTATATGTTCATAAACGGAACATCAGCAGGTTCTAGTGGAGAATTCTTCCAAACTAATATTTCTACCTTATATATAGATGCAATGTATAAACATAAAGGATTTTCTTTAATGGCAGAATATGCAAACAGAGATGCTGCAGATCCATTTGCAAAAAATTCTGATGGTACTTTAACTGGGGATGAAGTGCAAGTTGGTAACGGATTAAACTTACAAACAGGATATTTACTATCTAAAACAGTTGAACTCTCAGCACGATATACAAATATATCTTTAGACAAAAACATTACCGGAAAAGGAGCAGAAAACCAATACACTTTGGGCATATCTAAATATATTGCTGGTCATAAATTAAAAGTACAAACAGATTTAAGCTATACTGATATTGGCTTTAAGACAAATCAGTTAATGTATAGATTTCAGGTAGATATTCATTTTTAAAAACAAATTAAAATAACATAAAGGTAACATACGCAATGTTTTGTGTTTGTAACTTTGTCTAATAAAATTTAATCAAACAAAATGGGAGATCCATATATTTTAATGTTAGTTGCCCTAGCTGTTTTAGCTGTGGTAGACTTAGTTGTAGGAGTTAGTAATGATGCTGTGAATTTTTTAAACTCAGCAATTGGCTCTAAAGCAATTTCAGTAAGAAATATCATGATAATAGCAAGTATTGGTGTTTTTATGGGAGCAATTACCTCTAGTGGAATGATGGAAGTTGCGCGTAAAGGGATTTTTAATCCTAATATGTTTATGTTTAAAGATATCATGTTTATTTTTATGGCGGTTATGATTACAGATATTTTATTATTAGATATCTTTAATTCACTTGGTATGCCAAC
>JAQXAP010000149.1 GCA_029252865.1 Polaribacter sp. | reverse complement strand
AATAAAAGAAAAAGATATGTAAATTTCTTTGAAAACGATCCGAATTTACATTTAGTAAAAGGCGTTGAAGAATTGATAAAACACTCATACAAAAAAGGCCTTACTTTAATTTTAGCTTCCTCTTCTGCTATGATTAATATCGATAGAGTTTTTAACAGATTCGATTTAAATAAATATTTTACTGCTAAAATTAGCGGTGCAGACCTAAAGGAATCTAAACCGCATCCAGAAATTTTTGAAAAAGCAGCTATTCTAGGAAATACACCCAAAGCAAACTGTATCGTCATTGAAGATTCAGACAATGGTATAAAGGCAGCAAATGCTGCAGGCATTTTTGTGGTTGGTTATAAAAATCCAATGGCAGAGGATCAAACCTTAAAAAACGCTAATTTGATTATTAATAATTTTAAGCGACTTAGAACACTTATCTAAAAATTAAATATTTTTATTTTTAAATTTCGATAATAAAACGAACTATTATTGGGTGTTCATGTTCCTATAAATCGATATCGTTAAAACTTTAATCCAGAGATAACCAAAAAAAGAGCTTAAAATGAAGCTCTTTTTTAAAATTATATTTTATGGATACTATTCCTCTATTGGCGGATGACCATGAATTTCTTCAAAGTCTTCATCAAAATTAGTTCTTAAATATGCATTCAATTTCTTTCTATAATCGTCTTTTAACCAAGTAACAAAGTTGTGCGTACTTTTAGAGATACACTTTGCATATCGATTAATTCTATCATCTATTTCTTCACCCAATAATTTAACGAGAATTAAGGCATCAAATACATCTTCACTATTTTCAATACACATTTTTGCATGATGTTTAATAGATTTTTCTAAAACTCTTTTAGAGGATTCCCCTAGCCTAATGGTATCTATATAGACCTTTTTCATATCAAAATATGTGTCCGAAGATTTTGCAAATTCTTTTTTAACATCAGCTGTTAATTCATATCTAAAAGTACTTTCTATATCTTCATCAGAAAGAATTGCATTTAAATAATAATCGGGTGCTCTAAACATTTTCTCCCAATCTAAATCTGCTCCCCAAGGGCCAAATCGATGAAAATTATTTCCTAAATCAATTACATCAAACGAACGCTTATTGTTTAGTACTCTAGAACCCCTACCAATCATTTGGTAATATAAAGTTAAAGACTTTGTTGCTCTATTTAGAATGATAGCTTCAATCGTTGGTTCATCAAAACCTGTTGTTAATATACTTACAGATGTAATAATTGCATTGGGCGTTTTATGAAACCATTTTAAAATAAGTTCTCGTTCGCTTTTTGTATTTGTGTTATCCAAATGTGCGATTGGATAACCTGCTTTTTTAAATGCATGAAATACCTGTATTGATGTATTTATACCGTTATTAAATATTAAAGTTTTCTTTCCTTTTGCTGTCTCTTCATATGCCGAGACTAATTTAGAGAGCATATCTGAATTTGTGTACAAATCTTCGGAAGATTTTACTGTATAATCTCCATTTGCACCTACTTCTAAGGATGTTAAACCTACATTATAAGAATACAAGTTTGCGCTTGCTAAATATTCATTATCAATTAAGTGTTGAATCGTTTCACCAACAAATAATTCTTGATAATTCTCATACATTGGTAACTTTATATTTGAACTTAAAGGGGTTGCTGTTACACCTAGAATAAAAGCTTCATCAAAAAATTTGAAAATTTTTGTAAAAGAATTGTAGTGAGCCTCATCAACAATAACTAAACCAATATTGGAAATATCTAATTTATTATCATTCAATCTATTTTTTAAAGTTTCAACCATAGCTACAAAACAACTAAAGTCATCTTGATCATCCAATATAGCAGTTGAATTAATAATTTTATTAGAAACACCAAACTCACTTAACATACCTGAAGTTTGTTTACTAAGTTCAATTCTGTGTGTTAACACTAAAACTTTCTTTTTGTAAGCCTCTAAGTAACGTCTGACAATTTCAGAAAAAATAACGGTTTTACCACCACCCGTTGGCAATTGATACAATAAATGGTAATCTTTAGGAGCATCTTCAAATCTTCTAAAGATTTCCTGAAGTGCATCCTTTTGATAACCGTATAATTCTTTACCTGATGTATTGATTGTGGATTTTATTTCTTCCAAAATAATTTAAATTTGAGCAGCAAAAATAAGACTTAAAATAGGTTTATCACAAATTTAAGCTATATAAATGTTGATAAATCTGTATTTACTATATCATAATGCGAGGCATTTTGGACTGATATACCATTTTTTAATATTATTAGTTGTGGTGATTGGTGTACCACTTGAAAAGTATGCCCAATTTCATCAGAAATATTTCTATAATTTAATAAGTCTAAGTAATAAACCTTTAAAGCTTGATGCTCTTCTTTAAAAAGAGCTTCAAATCGTTTTAAAACTATACTACTAATACTGCATCGGGTAGAATGCTTAAAAATAAAAACGTACTCAGTTTTAGATGTCTGTTTAATTTCTTCTAACTGCTCTATTGCATTTAAAGGTAGCCAATTTAAATATGTATTCTCTTCCGGTTTAGACACCTTATCTTCCTTGCTTCCAAAAATGTTACTAAAAATACCCATATATATTTATCGATTTATAGTTGTAAATATAAGAAACTTTAACCATTCAAAAATTTTATAAATAAAGCTTTTAGCAGACATTTTGTCGTTTTTAAGGCTAAAAACACAGATGGTACTAAAATTGATATAGTGGTAATAAAAAAGAAAATGAATTTTAATAATTATACTACAAAATCTCAAGAAACCATAAAAATGGCGCAAGAGATTGCTCAAGGTTTTGAGCATAATCAAATAGAGAACGAGCATATATTTAAAGCCTTAACAAGGGTAGATGAAAATGTTTTACCATTTTTATTAAAAAAATTAAATATTAATTTAAATATTGTACTTCAAGTTTTAGAGAAACAATTAGATCGATTTCCTAAAGTATCTGGTGCAGAATTAATGATTTCAAGAGAAGCAAATAAGACTTTAACTGAATCCGCTGTTATAGCCAGAAAAATGAAGGATGACTATGTTTCGGTCGAACATTTAATTTTAGCAATCTTTAAATCAAGAAGTAATATTGGGCAAGTTTTAAAAGACCAGGGAATTACAGAAAAAGGTCTAAAAGCAGCTATTAAAGAATTAAGAAAAGGTGAAAAAGTAACTTCTCAAAATGCCGAAGAAACTTACAATTCCCTTAAAAAATATGCTAAGAATTTAAACCAATTAGCAGAAAATAATAGACTAGACCCCGTAATTGGTAGAGATGAAGAAATTCGCAGATTGTTACAAATTCTATCACGTAGAACAAAAAACAATCCACTTTTAGTTGGAGAACCAGGAACCGGTAAAACAGCAATTGCAGAAGGTTTAGCTCACAGAATTGTTGATGGAGATGTGCCAGAGAACCTAAAAGATAAATTAATTTTCTCTCTTGATATGGGAGCTTTAATTGCAGGTGCAAAATATAAGGGTGAATTTGAAGAACGCTTAAAAGCTGTTATTAAAGAAGTAACAGATTCTGAAGGAGATATTGTACTTTTTATTGATGAAATTCACACTTTAGTTGGCGCAGGAGGCGGACAAGGAGCAATGGATGCCGCTAATATTCTAAAACCTGCTTTAGCACGCGGAGAACTTCGTGCTATTGGTGCAACTACGTTAGATGAATATCAAAAATATTTTGAGAAAGATAAAGCTTTAGAAAGACGTTTTCAAAAAGTAATTGTTGATGAGCCAGATATAGAAAGTGCTATTTCTATTTTAAGAGGAATAAAAGAAAAGTACGAGACACATCATAAAGTTCGTATTAAGGATGCTGCCATAATTGGCGCTGTAGAATTATCTCAACGATATATTACCAATCGTTTTTTACCAGATAAAGCGATTGATTTAATGGACGAAGCCATGGCAAAATTGCGCATGGAGATAAATTCTAAACCAGAAGAACTTGATGTTTTAGACAGAAAATTGATGCAATTAGAAATTGAAATTGAAGCAATTAAAAGAGAAAAAGACGAAACGAAGTTAAAATATTTACGTTCTGATTTGGCAAATATAAAAGAAGAACGCAATGAAATGAATGCAAAATGGAAATCTGAAAAAGAAGTTGTAGATAATATTCAGAATGCAAAAGCGGCTATTGAAAATTTTAAAACAGAGGCTGAAAAAGCAGAGCGCGATGGTAACTATGGTAAAGTCGCAGAAATTAGATACGGAAAAATTAAAAAAGAAGAAGAAAAATTACAAAAGTTACAAAAGGGACTGAATAAAAATCAATCTGAAACATCTTTAATAAAAGAAGAAGTAACACATGAAGATATTGCCGAAGTTGTTGCAAAATGGACTGGTGTCCCTGTTACAAAAATGATTCAGTCTGAACGTGATAAATTGTTAAAATTAGAAGATCAATTGCATAAAAGAGTTGTTGGGCAAGAAGAAGCAGTTACTGCAGTTTCCGACGCTATTAGGCGCTCTAAATCTGGTTTACAAAACCCTAATAAACCAATTGGTAGTTTTTTGTTTTTAGGCACAACTGGTGTTGGTAAAACTGAGTTGGCAAAAGCATTAGCTGAATATCTTTTTGATGATGAAAACGCAATGACTCGAATTGATATGAGTGAATATCAAGAAAAACATTCTGTTAGTAGATTGGTTGGAGCACCTCCTGGCTATGTTGGTTATGATGAAGGCGGTCAATTAACTGAGGCTGTGAGAAGAAGACCATATTCTGTTGTACTCTTGGATGAAATTGAAAAAGCACATCCAGATACTTTTAATGTGTTGTTACAAGTTTTAGATGAAGGAAGATTAACGGATAATAAAGGACGTGTTGCCAATTTTAAAAACACTATCATTATTATGACTTCTAATTTAGGAAGTCATATAATTCGAGAGAAATTCGAAAACCTTCAAAAAGATGCTGAAACAACTATGGAATTAGCTAAAATAGAAGTTTTAGGCTTATTGAAACAATCTGTTAGACCGGAGTTTTTAAACAGAATTGATGATATTATCATGTTTGCACCATTATCTAAAGAAAATATTCAAGAAATTGTAAAAATACAATTGAATAATGTTCGAAAAATGGCTGCACAACAAAACATTACTATAGATGCTACTAATGAGGCTATTTCTTATTTAGCCATAAAAGGTTTTCAACCCGAATTTGGAGCAAGACCCGTAAAAAGAGTCATTCAAAAAGAGGTTTTAAATCAACTTTCTAAAGAAATTTTATCTGGAAGAATTACAACAGATAGTATTGTTTTATTGGATGCTTTTGATGATAATTTAGTTTTTAGAAATCAATCTGATTTAATAAAAAACTAATATAAAAATATATACGCCTTGCAAAGAGTGATGTAACAGAAAACATCACTCTTTCTTTGCTAATAGATTTTCATGTAATTAATAATTAAGTTTTAGCCTTGATTAAAAATAGCTTCAAAATAAATTTTATTCTTTTCCATCTAAAATAGTAACTTTTATTTCTTTTAAAACGATTTCAGAAACTTTTTTAAGCTCCTCATTTTCATATGCTTTATCAATATCTATCAATGAAATATTTTCGTTTAACGGTTTGTAATTATAATAATCTACAAAACGAATTCCGTTTTTTATACATTGTTCTTTTAAAACTCTAAAACGCTTTCCTCCACCATTTGTGCTGTAAGAATAGGCTAAATAATCTACTAGAAAATCGTCTTTACCAATCCAATAAATAAATACATCTTCAAAATCTTCTCCTCCCCCATTTTCAGAAAAAGTAACTTCTATTTTATAATATTCCTTTCCTTTTACAGTTGAAGATTTCAATTGTTTTTTATGAACTGCTTTATCATTTAAACCAAAGGGCAACACAGAGAAATAATGTACAGAATTAACTGAATTTGAATATTTTAAAATATTAGTTTCCGAAAGCTTTTGTTTCTCTAAATTTATAAATCTTTCAAAGCCATCATTTGTTAAACCATCTTTAATGGAATCAAATTCTCTAATCAATTTAAAATTTCCGTTTTCTCGATAGGCAAAATATTCTTTATCTCTAAATTTAAAAGAAATCTCTGAATTTTTTACTTTATCTGCTCCAGAATATAAAATTGTTTTATCAATAATTTGTTGTGCAGTAATCTTAAAAGGAGAAGATTTGCATGAGATTAAGAAAGCAATAAAAATGATAGGCAAATATTTCATTGTTTATGTTTTGCAAGTTGGTAATAGATTTCAAAATTACATTTCTTTGCACAAAGTAAAAATGTATATTTGTTAAAAATTTTAAAATAAAAACCAGTCAATGGCTGTGCAAAAAAAAATAAACATTCAAAACAAAAAAGCTCGGTTTGAATTTGAAATTCTAGACAAATATGTCGCTGGAATTCAATTAACCGGAACAGAAATAAAGTCTATTCGCTTGAGTCAGGCTAGAATTGCAGAGAGCTTTTGTGAGTTTAATGAAGGTGGAGAGTTGTTTATTGTAAATATGTACATTCAAGAATATTTGTTTGGTCATCAATACAATCACAAGCCAAAAAGTGAGCGTAGATTGTTAATGAATAAGCGCGAACTCCGCAGTTTAAGAAAAGATGTTGAAGCTAAGGGAAATACAATTGTTCCTTTACGTTTATTTATAAATGATAGAGGTTTTGCAAAATTAGAAATTGCATTAGCGAAAGGAAAACAAACACATGACAAACGTGAAACTATAAAAGATCGTGACTCAAAACGAGATTTAGCAAGAATTAAAAAGAGTTTTAACGGATAATGGATTTCTTAAAACTAATTCGTTACAAAAACCTATTAATGGTTTTATTAACATTGGTTTTAGCGAAATATGCATTGATTCATTCTTTTCTTGTAAATAGTTACTTATCTGATTTTCATTTTTCTATTTTAACATTAAGTGTATTATCAATAACTGCTGGAGGTTATATCATAAATGATATTTATGATATTGAGGCAGATAAAATAAACAAACCTAACAAGCTATTTATTGATAAAACTATTTCTAAAAAAAATGCTTGGACGAGTTATTTTCTTCTAACTTTTTTTGGATTGACCTTAGGTGTTTTTTTATCTATTTCTGAGCTTTTACCACTTTATTCATTATATTTTATTTTTACAATTATTGGGTTATTTTTCTATTCTAAAAATTTTAAAAAACAAATTTTAATTGGAAATATTGTCGTTTCATTTTTTGTAGGATTGACTTTCTTTCTTTTAATTTCTTTTGAATTACACAATAATTTTGAAACACCTTATAACGACAAAACAAATAGTGTTTATATGATATTTCCTTTTGGGGCTGTTATGGGATATTCATTTTTCTCATTTCTGACAACTTTGGTGAGAGAAATCATAAAAGATATTGAAGATATAAATGGAGACTTAAAGCTTAAATACAATACTTTACCAATTGTTATTGGAAGAAAAAGAGCTTCTAAAATTGCTTTTTTCTTTGGTGGGGTTTTGTTAGTTTTTCTTTTGTTCATATTACAAATTATAAAAAGTAATATATTAATTTTAGGATATGGAATTATTTTTATTCTTGCACCTCTGCTCTACTTCTTATATAAATTAAGGTTTTCAAAATCTAAACAAAACTATGCGCAATTAAGTAACATTTTAAAAATTATTATGTTATTCGGAATATTATCAATGTTATTATTTGCGATACATTAAAACACGTTATCATTCCTTTGAAATAAAAATCGAAAATAAAAAGACAAATGTTAAGAGAAAAATTAAAAGAATATAATGTAATTTTAGCTTCAAAATCTCCGAGAAGACAACAATTTTTTAAAGAACTAGATATCGATTTTACGGTTCAATTGAAAGAGGTTGAAGAAATTTATCCACCTGAACTAAAAGGAACTGAAATTACGGACTTTCTAGCTGATTTAAAATCGCAAGCATATACAAACTTATCAGAAAAAGATTTGCTAATTACATCAGATACTATTGTCTGGTTAGACGAGATCGCTTTGGGGAAACCAAAAAATGCTGAAGATGCTTTTAAGATGTTAAAATCTTTATCGGGTAAAAAACATAAAGTAATTACTTCTATAAGTGTAAAGAGTAAAGTTTATCATAAGATTATTAACGACATAACTACTGTTACCTTTAAAGAACTCTCTGATAATGAAATTAATTATTATATCACAAATTATAAACCTTTTGATAAAGCTGGTGCTTATGGTATACAAGAATGGATTGGTTTTATAGCTATTGATAAATTAGAAGGAAGTTATTTTAATGTAGTTGGCTTACCTGTACATAAACTTTATAAAGAATTGATGAATCTTTAAATTAAAAGCAAAGCATGACTGTTTAGAAAGTATTTTAGTAGAATAGATTCAGGGGAACTTAGAGATAATTAATATTAATCATTTATTTTCGTTTAAACACCATTGATTTTTTTAGTATTATTTTAGATTTAAACATATTAAATACATTGATTTAGATGTTGTTTTATTAAACTTTGAAAAGGTTTTTTAAAAGTTTAATAAAAAGTCTTTCTTCTTAATAAACATTTATCTTCTCTAAAGTAAAATAAAAGTTTATTTTTACCCAAATTTTACAACGCAACACAACTTTAAAATGAAAAAATACACTTACACAGAAAAAAAAGACACTCGTTCAGGTTTTGGTGATGGTTTAACCGAGTTAGGAAGAACAAATCCAAACGTAGTTGCATTATGTGCAGATTTAGTTGGTTCTTTAAAAATGGATCAGTTTATCAAAGAAAACCCTGGAAGATTTTTTCAAATTGGTATCGCTGAAGCAAATATGATTGGTATTGCTGCGGGTTTAACAATTGGAGGTAAAATTCCATTCACTGGAACTTTTGCTAATTTTTCTACAGGTAGAGTGTATGACCAAATTCGTCAATCGGTTGCATATTCTGGAAAAAATGTAAAAATTTGTGCTTCTCACGCAGGAGTTACCTTAGGCGAAGATGGAGCAACTCATCAAATATTGGAAGATATTGGATTGATGAAAATGCTACCTGGTATGACTGTTATTAACACTTGTGATTATAATCAAACAAAAGCAGCAACCATAGCAATTGCAGAATTTAATGGACCTGTTTACTTACGTTTTGGTCGTCCAAAAGTACCGGTATTTATGCCTACTGATGAAAAATTTGTAATAGGAAAAGGAATTCAATTAACTGAAGGAACAGATGTGACTATTGTCGCAACTGGCCATTTAGTTTGGGAATCTTTACAAGCTGCAGAACAATTAGAAGCTGAAGGGATTTCTGTTGAAGTAATTAATATTCATACAATTAAACCTTTAGATGAAGATATTATCTTGAAATCTGTTGCAAAAACGGGTTGTATTGTTACCGCTGAAGAACATAACAAGTTAGGTGGCTTAGGAGAAAGCGTATCACGAACTTTAGCTTTACACGCTCCAACTCCTCAAGAGTTTGTGGCTACAAATGACACTTTTGGAGAATCTGGAACACCAGAACAATTAATGGCTAAATATGGTTTAGATTCAAATGCAGTTGTGAAGGCAGTTCAAAAAGTAATTTTGAGAAAATAATCACTTTTAAAATATCTATTAAAAAATGATAAAAAAAATATTATTAATTTTCTGTTTAGCTTTTGGATTTGGTCAAACTGTTAATGCCCAAATTGCTTTTGGTATAAAAGGAGGTTTAAATTACAACTCAAACTCTATTAAAGAGGTAAGCTCAGATGTTTTTGATGGAGCAAAAAGTAAAACAGGTTATCATGCAGGTATTTGGTTGCGTTTTAAGATTCCGGTTATTGGTTTTTATCTAAGACCAGAATTAGTATATACCAATTTAGCTAATGAGGTTTCATACAACAATAGCATTGCCAAAACATTAACAACTTATAGTTTTCAAAAAATTGACATTCCTGTATTATTTGGGAAAAAGATTTTTGGAATTGGTAATTTGTATGCTGGACCTTCGTTTCAGTATATATTAGATTCTGACTTCGGTCTTAGCGAAATTACTGATGTAAAAACAGACGGATTTACTGCTGGTATTCAATTTGGTGGTGGAATTGAATTGGGTAAATTAGGTATCGATATCCGCTGGGAAAGAGCTTTCTCAGGTGTAAAAAGTACTTTAAGCAAAATAGCTGGAAATGATATTAGCTTCGACACAAGAGTAAATCAAGTTATTGTTGGTTTATCCTATAAATTATAATCAAAACACTTGATATTGTTTGACAAAACGATTTTACAAAAAGAGAAGTAATCTTTCAATTACTTCTCTTTTTTTATGGGCAATTTTGTCTTTAATAAGCTGATTTCATAACTATATTATAAATGATTCTTGTGCACTAATCAAAAACCAATTAAAAGCCCTTAAAGAGCGCTTTAATAGTCACCAAGATATTGTTTTAAAATTAGTCGTCATATTTAAAATTACTAAACAAAAAGAATTGAGTATTTTAAAAAATGAGGATCTTTAAAATAAAACTAAGACTTTAATTAATAATTTAAAAAAATCCTAAATGTAATCACACAATTGCAGCAAACTCAGAGAAAACAAAAAAGCTCTTTCTAAATTTAGAAAGAGCTTTTTTGTTACTATATCAAAAGTATTATTTAATATCAGGATTTAAATAATCAGCTAAATCTGGATTATTCACTATATCACTAAAATCATTAGCCGGATTTCCATCTCCATTTTTATCTTCATTCAAACTTAAAACGCCATCACCGTCATCATCATTATCAAAAAAATTAGGAATTCCATCTGAATCTGTATCATCATTTCTCGGCTCTCCATCTCCATCAGGATCTTCAAAAATTGAAGCTATTCCATCATTATCGTGATCTGTATCTTTTGTGAAATCATATAAATCAATGTAAAAAAGCAAACATTCATTTGGTAATATAGCTCCACTTCCACCATTTCTGTAAGCTAACCCAGAAGGAATGAATAAAATACCCTTCCCTCCATTTTCAAAAGTAATAGGTCCATTATCTGTAATGTTATCACCTCCCTTAAAATTGGTAAAACCATGAGACCAACCTCTTATCACAGAATTGAGTGTAAACCATATGCCATCGTTATTATCAAAAGTATTACTAATACTGTCTGATCGCACGATTCTTTGTCCATAATATTTCACAAAAACAGAATCCATAACGGTTGGGTTACCTTTGTCTGTTGAAGGGTTTCCTTCGCTTTTCAAATAATAATACAAAGTATAATCAATATCATTCTCAGTAATACTCATTGAATTTATCTCTTGATAAAGGGCCGTTTTACCATCCACCAAAGCTTTCACCGAATCTATAGAAGTGTCATAGTAATGATTTTTTAAAAACTGTACTAAAGTATCATTGTCTAATAATGCCTGGGCTTCATGATCAAAATCATCTACAGGAATTGAGTTACTGCTGTTACAAGAGTAAATTAAAACTGCAATTATGGTAACTAAAACAATATTTTTTAAATTATTCATTTAATTTTATAAATTTAAGGACGCAATTTACCAATTTTATATCTTTGTAAAAAGACAAACTTTATATTTTAATTTTTTTTATGAGAATTGATAAATATCTGTGGTGTATTCGTGTTTTTAAGACAAGAAGTATAGCAACTACTGCTTGTAAAAAAGGGCAAGTTAAAATACTTGGTATAAGTGTAAAACCATCTAAAGATATATTTGGAGATGAATTAATTTTGGTTAGAAAAAATCAAATTAATTATCAAATAAAAGTTTTAGATTTACCAGAAAGAAGGGTTGGGGCAAAAATAGTTGATCTCTACAGAAAAGATGTAACGCCTAAAGAAGCTTTTGAAAAAACAGAGCTTTTAAAATTTGCTAAAGACTATTACAGGCAAAAAGGATCTGGTAGACCCACAAAAAAAGATAGAAGAGATATAGATAATTATCAAGAAGATACAACTGAAGAACTATGACAACAAAAGGCAATATAATTTTAAATCAATTACAAATTTTTCAAAAAATAAGAAGAATTGCTTATCAAATTTATGAAACAAATAGTTCAGAGGAAGAAATTGTACTTGCAGGTATTGTAGGAAATGGTTTTATATTCGCACAAAAATTATTAGAAGTATTAAACGAAATCTCAACGCTAAATGTTATCTTGTGTGAGGTTAACATAGATAAGAAAAATCCGCTAAACACAATTACTACCTCGCTAAATGTTGAAAAATACGCAAACAAATCATTAGTTTTAGTAGATGATGTTTTAAGTTCTGGTACTACATTAATATATGGTATAAAACATTTTTTAAATGTTCCTTTAAAGAAATTTAAAACAGCAGTTTTAGTGAATAGAAATCATAAAAAATACCCTGTAAAAGCTGACTTTAAAGGGATTTCTTTATCTACTTCCGTAAAAGAACATATTCAGGTAGAATTTTCTCATGAAAGAGCAATTGCCTTTTTAGTATAGTAAGGCAGCTAATTCTCTAGCAACTTCTTTTTTAGTTTTATCATCTATTTTTACAGTCGTTTTTGCCTGCTCGTAAAAAGGACGTCTTTCAAATAGGTGCTTTGCAACAAACTCTGGAATTTTATCATCTCCTAAAGAAGCAATTAAAGGACGTTTACTTTTCTTTTTAATTAACCTTTCAATCATTGTTGGTGTACTTCCCTGTAAATAGATAGATAATGTATCATTTTTGTTAATTTCATCCATATTATTCGCATAACAGGGAGTTCCCCCTCCGAGTGCAAGTATAAAGTCTTCATCATTCTCTAGAATTTCTTTCAAATATTTGTGCTCAATTAATCTAAAATATACTTCACCTTTTATTTCAAATATTTTAGAAATAGACATCTTTTCTTTTTCAACAATATAGTCATCTAAATCTAAAAACCTCAAAGACAATTTTTTAGAAAGTCGTTTTCCTATAGTTGATTTTCCTGAGGCCATATAACCTAATAATACGATTTTCATTCTTTTAATAATTTGAACAAATATCTAAAAAAAAACTTCAATTTAATGCTATTAATTCGAATGTTTGATTGTATATTTGCACTCGAATTAAAAATTTAGACCTGGTAGCTCAGTTGGTAGAGCATCTCCCTTTTAAGGAGAGGGTCCTGGGTTCGAGCCCCAGCCCGGTCACAAAAATGTTAAGCAAAACGCTTAACATTTTTACTTTAAAAACACGCGCACGTGGCGGAATTGGTAGACGCGCCAGCTTGAGGGGCTGGTGAACGTAAGTTCGTGGAAGTTCGAATCTTCTCGTGCGCACTAAGCATGTATTCATCTTTTTATATTTTATCTTTTAGTTTCTTAAAAAAACTAAATGGTTTCACAAAAAATTAACCTTTCCAAAGGGTTTTATTAGTAATATTGCAATATGCAAAGACTATTATTTATTTTATGCCTATTCGTTTCTTTAAACACCCTCTCACAAAATGATACTATTCGTGTTAGCAATTTAAAAGGACAGATTATTCACGCTGAAAGCAAAAAAGTTTTAAGTGCTGCTCATATTTTAAACTTAAACACAGTAAAAGGTACAATTACAAACGATAAAGGTTTTTTTGAAATACCAACTAAAGCTAATGACACAATTTTAGTTTCATATTTGGGATATGCATCAATAAAGTTAAAAATTACAAATGATTTGTTAAAAGGAAACGAGTTATTAATTGCACTTTATGAAAAGCCAGAAGAAATAAGAGAAATAGTTATAAAATCTACAAATTTAATAGGTGTTTTAGAAATTGATATAAAACAAGTTCCAAAAGATAAATTTACTCGAATTAAAATTAATGGACTACCACAAACATATGAAGTTGGTAAACCTAAGCCAAAGGATTACTCCTCTCCTATTGCTGCATTATTTCAGCCTGTAGATTTCTTATACAATCTTTTTGGGAAAAAGCCTAAACAGTTAAAAAAACTAAAGAAGCTTAAAAATGAAGATAATCTGCGAAAAATGCTAGCTGGTAAGTTTGATAGAGAAGTAATGATGGAATACTTAAAAATGGACAGTCAAGAACTTACAGAATTATTGAATGATTGTAATTACTCTGAATACTTTATAAAAAAAGCCTCTGATTTACAAATGATTGAAGCAGTATTGGATTGTTACGAAAACTATAAAGCACTTAAGAAAGGTAAGATTGAACTCAACAAAATTCCTGTGAAAAATTAAGATTTCTACATTTAAATTATTGAAGTAAGAATATATCTGAAACCTTTAAGATTTTCCTAAAGGTTTTTTTTGTAAAAAAACAACAAGCAGTGCTTTTCAACACTATTGATTAAAAATATACGATAACTAAACTCTTGTGGGGTATTTCTTCTTCTGGCTTTTCTTAGAGCTCCACGCGATAATCTTTTAGATAAAATTGTAACTATAGAATTTTATTTTCTTTCTCGGTTATTTAAATTTATGCTCATCTTTTTTAATTAAACCAAATGACTGTTGGAGCTAAATTAGTTTATGAATAGAAATAAGTTTAATTGATATAAATATTAAAACTGAGTAAAAAAAATCCAGCGAAAGCTGGATTTTTAAATAAAACTATGATTTTTTAAAATCTAAATTAAGTATTCAATCTAAATATTACTGATTTCCTAAAATAATTGGCATACCAGATTTTCCAGAGCCTATAACTATTACCTTACTGTTAGGAGATTCGGACAATTTAATGGTTGCTTCAATACCTTTATCTTGTAATATTTTATCATTTAAAGATGCACTCAATATTCTGTTAGCATCTGCCTTACCTCGTGCTTCAATAATTTGTTTCTGAGCTTCTTTTTGAGCTGTAACTAATCTAAACTCATACTCTAATGATTCTTGCTCTTGTTTCAATTTACGCTCAATTGCTGTTTTAATAGTAGGAGGCAATGTTACATCCCTTACAAGCACAGAGTTTATTTGAATATATTGAGGCTCAAGAATTTTTCTCGTTTCTTCAAATATTTCTGATTGAATTGCATCCCTTTTTGAAGAATACAATTGTTCTGGCGTGTATCTACCAACGACACTTCTTGTAGCTGAGCGGATTGCAGGTATAATTACACTCTGTAAATAACCTTCACCTCTAGTTTGGTGCAATAATGCTACTGTTTTCGTTGTTGCTTGATATAAAACAGAAGCATCTAATTGAATTTCTAGACCGTTAGACGACAATACTGCCATTTTTTTCTCAAATAATTCCTGCTGCCTTACATTGTATTTAAATACCTTATTCCATGGCATTACAAGGTTAAAACCTTCATTTAACGGTGGCTCATCTGTTACAACTCCTCCAATTAATTTATATAATACACCTCTTTCTCCAGAACCAATTGTTACTGCCGATTTTGAAACTACTATAATTGCAATAACTGCAATTATTATAAAGAAAATTCCTCCTTTTGGTAGTTTAATATCTAATTGTTGATTACTCATATAATTTTTGTTTTTAAATTCATTCAAATTTACGATTTTACTTGATGAAACACAATCTATAATGTTAGAATCTTTGTCCGATTATTTCTAATTAAAAGATTACATATTATGGTTTAAAAATAGTTTTATGAAAGCAATAAGTGATTCAAAAAAGGAAAAAGCAACTAAGTGTAATTCAATAATACTTGTAATAATTTTATATCGATAAAAATATCTCGAGAGAGTTATAACTTACCGAAATACTTGCGAACAAACCATTCAATAGAAAGTAATAAGGCTATTATGAGTAAAACCCGCTTCCAATCTATTAAACTTTGTTCTTTTACAATTAATTTTTGAGTTGTAAAAAAAGTTTTATCCTCTAAAAGAAGCTTCTTTAATTCGGCTATTTCATTTTTAAAATAAAGCTTCCCTCCACTTTTATTTGCTAGCTTTAAAAGCTTCTTATGATTAGCATTCGTAAACTGTTCTTCTATTTGAAAATCTGCTATTTTAAACTTACCATATTTGTGTATGTTTTGGTCAATTACTGAAACTTTATAATTATAATTTCCCCATACTAGGTTTTCAATTTCTGCTTGATACCAATTATTAAATACTGAAAAAGGAATTTTTGTTACTTTTTTAGTTTTTTGATTGGTAATAGTTATTTCTAATGAAGCTCTTGCATCAAACTGATAATTTTTATCCGTATAAAGTGCAGATATTTTTATTGTAGAGTTAGCAGGGTACAAATTTTCAGCATTTATTTCTAATCTACTTCTCCTTTTGTTTGAAGCTAGATATTGTATCAAATTGTCTATAAACTCATCAAATTCTTGAAACGAATTTGAATTTAAAAAACTAGCAGCTCTCCATCTCCAAAGACCTTCACCTAATAAAATGCCAGATTTCTGATTATTTTCTTCAAAGGTCGCTAATAATGGTTGCTTAGTTTCTAAACCGTTTATATTTTGAAATAGTAGTGTTTGGTGTTCTTTTAATATAACAAGTTCTCCGTAGATATCTATAAGCGGTGAAAACTGATTAAAACCAATATCCTTTTGTAAAAAATTTAAAAATGAATTATTTAAAAATGCACTATAATTTTCTATTTGATTAATGGTGTTTTTTGTAACTCCTATTTCTTGTTTGTTTATGAAATTCCAATCTGTATTTGCTCCAGTAATTAAAAAATAATTAAGTTTTTTTTGTTTGATCTCGCTAAGTACTTTATTAAACCTATGATTTGGATTAAACAACATAATTAATTGATAATCAGCAAACTGTTTTTTAAAATTATCTATTAAAAAAACATCAACAGATCGCTGTTTATTACTTTCTATAGATTTTTTCAGAGCACCCAAATCTGGATGCAAAACTGATGCTAAAACAAGTATTTTTGTTTGCTCATCTATAACTTCTACAGAGAAATTTTTGGTGTTATTTTTTGTGTTTTTCTCTCCTTTAATTTTACGAATAGAAGCAGTATAATAATGTAAACCCTCTTTAGTAGAAGTTAAATTAGTAGTAATTGTTTTTGATTTATTTGCGGGTGAAAATTGTACTTTCTCAGTAAAAATAGCTTTACCATTTTTGCTTATTGAAAATTGCGAAGTAACATTTTCTTTACCGCTGTAATTCAATAAAACTTCAACAGGAAATTTGTTTTTTATATAACTGTACTTATTTACATTTAACTGACTAATTTTTAAATCTTTGTATTCAATCGTATCTCCAAAAACAATAGGATATATTTTTTGTTGAGATGCAATAAACTCATAATCATTACCAATCGTCTGATTTCCATCCGTTAGCAAAATAACTGGAGCAATATTCCCTCTATTCAATTGATTTACAGAAGTAATAGCTTTGGAAACATTCGTTTCATAATCAGTAAAAGAAAGCGAATCTAAATTACCTAATTTAGTA
Source organism: Polaribacter sp. (assembly GCA_029252865.1). Classification (GTDB taxonomy): domain Bacteria; phylum Bacteroidota; class Bacteroidia; order Flavobacteriales; family Flavobacteriaceae; genus Polaribacter. The sequence goes on along the minus strand of JAQXAP010000149.1, from coordinate 13,153 downwards.
CCAAAAGCAAACTCATTAATTTCATATTTCTCACCAATACTCTTGTCTGCTTTAATTTCATCTAAAAATCTTTTGAGATTAATGCTCTCTTTAAAATAGGAAATAGATTTAGAGTTATCCGCCAAAATAGATAAAACAGGTTTTTTTTCTTGAATTTCTGTTTTCTTAATTATTGGGTTTATCAGCAATAAAATCAACAAAAAAAGACTTATTGACTTCAATGAAAAGAGTAAAAAGTTGATTTTAACTTTATTCTTTACTTTATAAAAATATTGGAAAAATGCTACTGAAAAACTCAATAACAAAGCTAGAATGATGTATAAAACTGCGGTTATTTGCAATGATTTTTATTTAATGTGAAAGATATTAAATACTATTTAAAAATGAATACTAAATTCTTATAGTATTTTTTATTTAAAATTGATTGTCTTTGATTTATACCAAATATTTAAAATCAAGCCTCCAATAATAAGAGAAATTCCTAAAAAACTATAAAATGTATAAATCTCTCCAAATAGGAAAACCCCAATTGTAGCTGTATAAATAACTTCAAAATATTTTATTGGAGCTATAATGTTAGTTGATGCATTTTGAAAAGCTTTGGTCATATAAACCTGTCCAAGATAACCAAATACTCCAAGACTCGTTAAAAAAAACCATTCATTGCCTTTAGGAGTTACCCAGTTATTTATAGAAAGTGCACCTCCTAAAATAGCTGCAAAAATCATAAAGTAATTCACAATCACAATTGGATGCTCACTCTTACCTATTTTACTGATGATAATATATACCAATCCACTTAGTAAAGATGCCAACATTACCAAAATCAAACCAATTGTATTCAATTGATTATCAAACCCTTTTAAAACAAAAACTCCAAAAAGAGAAATCAGAAAAAAAATCCATTGTAAAGGTTTTATTTTTTCTTTCAATAAAAAAACAGCAAAAATAGCGGCAAAAATTGGAGCGATATATCTTAACGAAACCGCCGTACCGATAGACAAATGTTTAACAGACATAAAGAAGAGAAGCATGGATAAGCTTCCTACTATTGCTCTTGAAATGAGCAGTGTATTATTTTTACCGATAATTGGAATTTTATTTCTTAATAAAAATCCGAAAGTAAAAAAAAGTGAACCTATAGATCTAAAAAACACAATTTGATAAGCGCTTACATCTTTGAGATACTTAACTATAGAATTCATACATGCAAAAGCAAATGTACTAATCAACATATATTTTATTGCCTTTTTAACTCTCAAAATTTTTATTTATTTTCTTTTTCTAGAGGTAATAAAATAAACTCCTGTTAATAAAATTACTGAGGCTATTATTGATTGTGTGGTAAAAACTTCATCTAAAAAATACCAACCCATAAATAACGCAATTACAGGGTTGACATAAGCAGAAGTTGATACTTTTTCTGGCGAGACAACTTTTAGTAAATAGTTAAAAGCTGAAAAAGCAATTACTCCACCAAAAAAAATCAAAAGAAACATTGATAATTGAACATCGGTGCTCCAAGTTAATGGTGAAGTCCATCGCTCATTAATACTTAAACTTATTATTGATAAAACAAAACCAGCAGTTAGCATTTGATAACCTGTTGTTACCATAAAACTTTTTGGCAAATCAGCTTTTGACACAAAAACACTTCCATAACTCCAACTTAACACACATGTTAGCATCATAAAAATACCAAGTAAACTCCCTTCGGAAGTCGTTAATTCTTGTTGACTAACTAGTATGTACATACCTATCATACCTAAACAAACCCCAATTATCGATTTTTTTTGTAAAGGTTTTCGATCGATTAATCGTAATAAAAATAAAACAAATAAAGGTTGAGTTGAAGCTACTAATGCTCCAAATCCACTATCAACATAGCGCAAAGCCCATACAAAAACCCCATTTCCATAAATCAAAAAGAAGAAAGAAGCAATAACCGAATTAGATAATTGTTTTTTTGAAATAGATAGATTTTGCTTTGAAATAATCGCCAACAAAATCATTAAAATTCCTGCAACAAAAAAACGAATAGAGGCTAAAAAAAAAGGAGGTAGTTCTGTAACAGCTATTTTGTTGAATAAATAAGTAGATCCCCAAATAACGTAAATGGCGATAAATGCTAAAATGATTAGTGCTTTTGAGTTTTTCAATTATTTGTTTTTACATTGAGCAAAAATACTATTTAAATAGAGTTTTGTATATATTTATTTAAAATTCAAATTATTTTATATTTTTAATTTGGATTAAAACAAAAATGACCAAACATTAACTTGTTTGATCATTTTAAACTTTACAGATGGTTAAGTTTATTTGTGTCTTCCTTTTAATTCAGCTTCAATATCTTTTAAAGTGAATCCTTTTGCTTGTAATAACATTAAATAATGAAACAACAGATCTGCAGACTCATATAAAAATAATTCATCATTGTTATCCATTGCTTCAATAACAGTTTCAACAGCTTCTTCACCTACTTTTTGAGCTATTTTATTAATTCCTTTGTCAAACAAGCTTGCCACATATGATTTTTGAGTTTCTTTATTAGATACTCTTTCTGAAATTACATTTTCTAAAGTAGAAAAGAATCCATAGCTCTGGCTGTTTTCGGAGTTCCAACAAGTGCCTGTGCCTTTATGACATGTTGGTCCATTTGGCTTAACAAAGATTAATAAAGTATCATTATCACAATCCAGCTTCATATCTACTAAATTCAAAACATTTCCACTCTCTTCACCTTTAGTCCATAAACGATTTTTAGTTCTACTAAAAAAAGTAACTAATTTTGTTTCTTGTGTTTTAACAAAAGCTTCCTGATTCATAAACCCAAGCATCAAAACATTTTTTGTTATTGCATCTTGAATAATTGCAGGTACTAATCCGTCGTTATTTTTATTAAAATCGATATTCATTTTTTTTATTTTATATGTCTTAATAAGTTTAGTAGAAAGCTTTTTATTTAAAAATCTTCATAGAATAGAAATTTATATCCTAATTGGAATGTTATTCTTTTTTAATTCTTGTTTTAACTCTAAAATTGGTATTTCCCCAAAGTGAAAAACACTTGCGGCTAGAGCGGCATCTGCTTTTCCTTCTATAAAAGTATCAACAAAATGCTGTATAGTTCCCGCACCACCAGATGCAATAATTGGTATATTCAATTCTTCTGATAGTTTTAATAAAGCATCATTTGCAAATCCTGCTTTTGTACCATCATTATTCATAGAAGTAAATAAAATTTCTCCTGCACCTCGTTTTTCAACTTCTTTAGCCCATTTAAATAAGTTAAGCTCTGTCGGAATTGTTCCTCCTGCCAAGTGAACAAACCACTCTCCATCTATCTGTTTTGCATCGATAGCAACAACTACACATTGACTTCCAAATTTATCTGCCAATTCATTTACCAAGTCAGGCCTTTTGATAGCAGACGAATTTATAGAAACCTTATCTGCACCGCATTTTAAAAGGACATCAACATCTGCAATAGCGGAAATTCCACCACCTACGGTAAAGGGTATATTTACTTGTTCCGCTACTTTTAAAACCATATCTCTCATAGTTTTTCTGCCTTCTAAAGTTGCAGAAATATCTAAAAAAACTAATTCATCTGCACCTAAATCTGCATATTGCTTTGCTAAAACAACGGGATCTCCTGCATCAATTAAGTTCACGAAATTAACACCTTTCACCGTTCTTCCGTTTTTAATATCTAGACAAGGTATTATTCTTTTTGTTAACATTGTTATAGCTTTTGGCTTTGGGCTTTTAGGTTTGAGCAAATTGCTAAACGCTAATAGCAATACTCTATTGGTTTAATATAAATTTTTCTAATTGTTTTAAACTTATTTTATTTTCATAAATAGCTTTTCCTATAATTACACCTTCACAGCCAATTTCTACCAATTTAGGAAGCTCATCAAAAGTTGAAATTCCTCCAGAAGCAATTAGCTTCAAATTATTCACTTCAGATAAAATCTGTTGATAAATATCGAAACTCGGTCCCTGCAACATACCGTCTTTAGAAATGTCTGTACAAATTATATACTGAATTCCTTTTTGTTGATAACTATCAATAAACGGAATTAATTCTAAAGAACTCTCTTCTTGCCAACCATTTGTAGCAATCTTACCACCCACGTTATCAGGATAAAAATCAGCTCCTAAAATAATTTTTTCTGAGCCATATTTTTGAATCCAACCTTCAAAAATTTCAGTGTTTTTTACAGCAATACTTCCTCCTGTAATTTGATTAGCACCAGAATTGAAAGCAATTTCTATATCTTTATCAGATTTTAAACCACCTCCAAAATCAATTTTTAAATTGGTATTACTCGCAATTTGTTCTAATACTTTATGGTTTATGATCTGACTTGCTTTTGCACCATCTAAATCAACAACATGTAAAAATTCAATACCTGCTGCTTCAAATTCTTTTGCAACTTCTATTGGACTTTCATTATAAATTTTCTTTGTGTTGTAATCTCCCTTGGTTAAGCGAACACACTTTCCGTCAATAATATCTATAGCTGGAATTATTCTCATAAATTATCTATTTAATGCTGTAACTTAAATTTCTATTATTCATTTTTTAAAATCAAAAGATTCATAAAAATTTTCAGAATGAATTTAAAGATTTAAAAAATTTTCTAGAATTTTTGAGCCTTCTATTCCACTTTTTTCTGGATGAAATTGCACACCATAAAAATTATCCTTTTGCAAAGCCGATGCATATTCAATTTCATAATCTGTTTTAGCGATAGCTTCATCACAACTTTCGGCATAGAAACTATGCACTAAATACATAAATTCTTTTTCTTTAATTCCCGAAAATAAATCAGACTTTAGGTTATAGACTACATTCCATCCCATCTGTGGGACTTTTACTGTATTTGAAAACCTTTTTACATCAACATTAAAGATTCCCAATCCCTTTGTATTTCCTTCTGCAGAATAATTACACATTAACTGCATTCCTAAACAAATACCCAAAACAGGCTGTTTTAAAGTAGGTATTATTTTATCTAACCCACTTTCTTCTAACATTTTCATAGCAGAGCTTGCTTCTCCAACTCCTGGAAAAATAATTTTATCAGCAGTCCTTATTTCATTAATATTATTTGATAAAATAGCATCATATCCTAAACGCTTAAAAGCAAACTGGATACTTTTAATGTTTCCAGCACCATAATCTATAATTACTAATTTCATTATAACACTCCTTTTGTAGACGGTAAAAACATCTTATTAGCATCTCTTTTAACTGCCATTTTCGTTGCTTTTGCAAATGCTTTAAAGATTCCTTCAATTTTATGATGCTCGTTAGCTCCTTCTGCTTTAATATTTAAGTTACATTTTGCACCATCTGTAAATGATTTAAACAAATGTAAAAACATTTCTGTTGGCATATCACCAATCATTTCGCGCTTAAAATCTGCTTCCCAAACCAACCAAGGTCTTCCTCCAAAATCTACTGCTACTTGGGCTAAGCAATCATCCATTGGCAAACAAAAACCATAACGTTCTATTCCTAATTTATTACCTAACGCTTTATAAAATAACTCTCCTAAAGCAATCATGGTATCCTCTATTGTGTGATGCTCATCAACCTCTAAATCGCCATCAACTTTTACGGTTAAGTCCATTGCACCATGGCGACCAATTTGATCTAACATATGGTCAAAAAATTTAACACCTGTGGAAATATCATTTTTTCCAGAACCATCTAAATTTAATTTGATGTAAATTTTGGTTTCATTTGTGTTTCTAGTAATTTCAGAAACTCTATCTTTTAACTTTAAAAACTCATAAATTTCCGACCAATTTGTACTTGTTAAAGCAATACAATTTAAAATTTCTTGTTTTGAAGTTTCAATTTCATCTAAACCTAATTCTGGATCTTCAGATAAGAAAATTCCTTTAGAACCTAAATTTTTAGCTAATTCCATATCAGTTATTCTATCACCTAAAACAAAAGAATTCTCCAAATCATATTTCTCCGAAAAATACTTTGTTAACAATCCTGTTCTTGGTTTACGAGTTTCTGCATTTTCATGTGGAAAAGTTCTATCGATGCAAACTTCAGTAAAAACAACGCCTTCTTTCTCGAAAGCAGATATTATTTTATTTTGAGCCGGCCAAAAAGTATCTTCAGGAAAAGAAGTAGTTCCTAGACCATCTTGGTTAGTTACCATTACTAATTCGTAATCTAATTCTGAAGCAATTTTTGCCATGTATTGGAAAACTTTTGGGTAAAACTCTAACTTTTCTAGACTATCTAATTGATAATCTACAGGCGGCTCTATAACTAAAGTTCCATCTCTATCTATAAATAATACTTTTTTACTCATGATATTTTATTTTATTTAAGAGACTTTAAAGCTCTTAATAATTTTTGATTTTCTTCACAAATACCGACACTTATGCGTAAACAATTTTCACATAAAGGTTGAGTAGTTCGATTTCTGACAACTACTCCCAAGCCTATTAACTGATTGTAACGTTTTGTTGCGTCATCAACCTTTAGAAGAAGAAAGTTACCTTCTGACGGATATACTTTTTCAATATAGCTTACACAACATTCTAATTCTTCTTTTAAGCGTTTACGTTCACTAATTAATTGAGCAACTTCATTCTGAATTTCATCTATCTTTTGAAGTCGCGTAATTGCTCTTTGCTGTGTTAATTCATTTACGTTATATGGTGGTTTTATGTTATTCAAAACTTCAATAATTTCTTTGGATGCATAACAAACTCCCAAACGAATACCTGCTAAACCATATGCTTTTGATAAAGTTTGTGTAACAATTAAATTAGGAAAATCTTCTAACTTGGTTAACCAGCTTTTTTGATCAGAAAAATCGATATACGCTTCATCTAAAACAACTAACCCTTTGAATTTTATCAATAATTCTCTTACTGATGCAATCGTAAAACTATTTCCCGTTGGATTATTTGGTGAACATAAAAATAAAATTTTACTATTTGCATCTGCAACTTCTAAAATCTGTTTTACTTTTGGTTGAAAATCATTATTTAATAGTACAGTTCTATTCTCAATAGCATTTATATTTGCCAACACAGAATACATACCATATGTTGGTGGTAATGTGATAATATTATCTTCTTTTGGCTCACAAAACGCTCTAAAGATTAAATCTAAAACTTCATCACTTCCATTACCTAGTAAGATATTTTCTTTCGAAATTTCTTTAATATCAGAAAGTAAATCCTTAACCTTATTTTGTTGCGGATCTGGATACCTATTTACACCATTTTCAAAAGGATTTTCATTTGCATCTAAGAAAATCATTTCATTAATTGTAGCATCTTTATACTCATCTCTTGCAGAAGAATAGGGTTTTAGAGATTTTATATTTTCTCTAATGAGATTGTTAATGTTAAAGTTTTTTTTCATCATTGATATTCCTAATTTGATTTTATAACTAACTTGTTAAAAATCTCTTCTTCTTTCAAACTCAACTGTGAATAACGGTCTTTTACATATTTGTTTTCCGTTCCTCAATCGGTTTGAAATTTTTAACCTATCTTAAATCTTTTAAACGAATGGAAACTGCATTTTTATGAGCTTCTAGACCCTCGGCTTTAGCCATTAACTCTATCGATTTTCCTATTTTCTGTATCCCTTCTTCAGTTATTTCTTGAAATGTAATGCTCTTTGTAAAACTATCTAAATTTACACCTGAATAAGATTTAGAAAAACCATTTGTTGGCAATGTATGGTTTGTGCCAGAGGCATAATCTCCTGCACTTTCTGGTGTATAATTACCAATAAAAACAGAGCCTGCATTTTCTATATTATCAACATAAAAATCGTTGTTCTGTGTGCAGACAATAAAATGTTCTGGACCATACTCGTTTATCAATTCTAATGCAATTTCATCATTTTCAACAAAAATAGATTTAGAGTTTTCAATTGCTTTTTGGGCAATTTCAATTCTTGGCAATTCTAAAAGTTGTTTTTTTATCTCTAAATTAACGTTACTAATGAGTTTTGTTGAAGTTGAAACCAAAATTACCTGACTATCTGCTCCATGCTCTGCTTGACTTAATAAATCTGAAGCCACATAACTGGCATTTGCAGCATTATCTGCAACTACTAATAATTCACTTGGACCCGCAGGCATATCAATAGCGATTCCATATTTCGTAGAAAGCTGTTTTGCAACTGTTACAAACTGATTTCCTGGTCCGAATATTTTATAAACCTTAGGGACTGTTTCGGTTCCAAATGTAAAACCTGCAATAGCTTGAATTCCACCAACTTTTACGATCTTAGTTACACCGCATAAATTAGCAGCATACAAAATAGCTGGATGAATTTTCCCTTCTTTATTTGGAGGTGAACACAAAATAATTTCTTTACAACCCGCAATCTGAGCTGGAATAGCCAGCATTAAAACTGTTGAAAATAGTGGAGCAGTTCCACCAGGAATATACAAACCTACTTTCTGGATCGGTCTTTTTTCTTGCCAACAAGAGACTCCTTTTGTAGTTTCTACAAAAACTTTATCTGTTTTTTGTGAGGTATGAAATTTAGTGATATTCTCTTTTGCAAGATTGATTGCATCCTTTAATTCAACTGAAACTTCTACAACTGCTTCATTGATTTCTTCAATAGAGGCAACAGCATTATCCAAAGAAACACCATCAAACAACTTCGTGTACTTATTTACTGCAGCATCTCCATTTTTTTGAATATCGCCAAAAATTTGATTTACAGTTTTTTCAATATCCTCGACCGTTTTTGTGGGCCTTTGTAAGATCTGATTCCAATCTTTTCTTTGAGGATTATTTATGTTTTTCATGATTCTACTTTCTAATAAAACTTTATTTTCGCTTCGGATTGACAAGGAATTCTTAATACTTTTTTATTCATAAAAAATAGTAAAAAGTCTAAAAAAATTAAACCACCATTTTTTCAATAGGACACACTAAAATTCCCTCTGCTCCATTAATTTTTAACTCATCAATAATTTCCCAAAATTGATTTTTGCTGATTACAGTGTGAACAGAACTCCAGCCTTTTTCTGCCAATGGTAAAACAGTTGGACTTCTCATACCTGGCAATAATTTTAATATTGCATCTAACTTTTCGTTAGGCGCATTTAATAATATATACTTAGAATCTCTTCCTTTTAAAACTGATTGAATTCTAAATTGAATTTTTTTCAAAATAGCCATTCTATCATTAGAAATTTTTGGAGAAACTGCCAAAACTGCCTCCGATTTTAAAAGAACCTCAATCTCTTTTAAACCATTTTTAAAAAGTGTTGATCCACTGGAAACAATATCACAAATTCCGTCTGCTAAACCAATATTTGGTGCAATTTCTACAGAACCACTTATGGTGTGTAATTGTGCATCAATATTATATTCTTTTAAATATTTTTTTACCGTCTCTGGATATGAAGTCGCAATTCTTTTTCCCTCTAAATCGTTTAATGAATTAGCTTCAGAATCTTTAGGAACAGCAATAGAAACTTTACATTTAGAAAACCCTAAACGTTCTACAAACTCAATATCATTTCCTTTTTCTATTAAAACATTTTCTCCAATAATAGCCACATCTACTATTCCATCCTTTAAATACTGAGGGATATCTCCATTTCTTAGGTAAAAAACTTCTACAGGAAAATTTCTTGCGGCAGCTTTTAATTGATCTTTTCCGTTGTCTATTGAAATGCCTATATCTTTTAAGATTCTCATTGAATCTTCATTTAATCTCCCTGATTTCTGTACTGCAATTCTTAAATTACTCATTTTTGTTCTATTTAATGCCTGAGCAAATACGGTTTAAAATTAAAAAAACCCGTTTGATTTGCTCAAACAGGTTTATAAATATCTTGATTTTATTCAATACACTTTTAAATCGCTTGATTGCAATTGTAAAAATGATGATGATGATTTTGAATAAAATTCATGTTTCTATTTCTTCTTTGCAAATATTCTAATTTTATTTTAAAAAAACCAAACAATCAACCTAAAAAAAATTAAAATCCAAAATATTTATCAATTTTTAAGTATTTGTTTAAAATTTAAACTCAAAAAAAGGTATTTCAGCGATTATACAAATTAAAAACCTTTATGAAATTATTTTAAAAGGTGTTGTTTATGTTTTTAAAAGAAATAAATTTTACTAATCGGTAATTACAGTCTCTTTAATTTCAACAACTTCAACATCAAAAATAAGATCGTGACCTGCTAAAGGATGATTTCCATCTATCACAATACTTTCATCCTTAACTTCAACAACCATAAGGTTTATTTCTTTTCCGTCAGGAGATTTAGAAACTAATCCCATACCAACTTTAGGTTCCATATCTTGTGGAAGCTCAGTTTTGTTTACCTCTTTTATCAAATTATCATTTACATCACCATAAGCTTGGTCCTTTGCTATTTCGATAGTTTTCTTTTCATTTAATTTCATATCAATTAGACCTTTCTCAAAACCAGGAATTAATCTTCCTTGTCCCAAAACAAATTCAATTGGTTCTTTTCCTTCAGAGGTATCAAAAATTTGTCCGTTTGATAATTTACCGGTATAATTTACTTTAATGGTGTTATTCTCTTTTACTTGACTCATACTATGTTAATTAAAAAATATTTTTAGTTTATCTACTTGCTATTATCTATAATCAGGCCAAAGAATTAAAAAACTGACATAAAAGGTTACGAAACGATTTGTAAATTATTAAAACATAAACAGAAAGCACTTCACCCTAGTTATAATAGCAAATAGTATTTTCTTGTTTCTTAAAATTTAATTAGATAAAATTTACCCCATCAGTAATTATGTCAGTTTTAATTAAATCTAGGAATATAAACGTGACAAATCAGTTTCACATAAATAAGTATTTACATACTAAAATTGGTCTTTTCACTTGACGTTTTTTTAACTCAAAAAAGTTAATTTAGCTTTTACGTCATTTATTTGTTTTAAAAACTTTTCTTTAAAAATTTGACAAGAACACTCATAAATTAAAAAAAATGAAAATTCTGCACACAGCCGATTGGCATTTAGGACACAGATTGCATGATCAATCTCAAATTGAAGAACAAATCTTGTTTTTAAATTGGATTGAAGGGTATATCATTGAGCAAAAAATTGATATACTTTTAATTTCAGGTGATGTTTTTGATACCGGTTCTCCATCGAACCAAAGTTTAGAAATGTATTACAGTTTTTTAGTAAAACTAAAAGCGACTAATTGTAAATCTATAATTATTACAGGAGGAAATCATGATTCTCCAGGTACTTTAAATGCGCCAAAACATATCTTAGGTGCTTTATCTATTAAAGTAGTTGGAAAAGCAACTGAAAACATAAAAGATGAAGTCTTTGAAATTGAACTAAATAAAGAAAAAGTTATCATTGCTGCGATTCCTTATTTACGCGATGGTGATATTAGACGTGCAGTTGCAGGTGAAACTTTTGAGGAATTAACAGATAAGTATAAAACTGCTCTGATTAATCATTACAAGGCTGCTGCCAACTATTGTAAATTAATAAATACAACCAAAGCGCCTGTAATTGGCATGGGGCATTTATTTGCAATTGGTGGCTCTGTATCTGATAGCGAACAAAATATCTATGTAGGTTCATTAGGGCATATTGGTGCAGAGGATTTTCCTACTTATTTTGATTACATAGCTTTAGGACATTTGCACAGACCTCAGATAGTTGGAGAGAATAATAAAGTACGTTATTCCGGATCTCCAAATATTTTGAGCTTCAGTGAAATAAACTATGAAAAAAAAATACTCGTTTTAACACTAGAAAAAAATAAAATTAGTGACATTCAAGATGCTGTAATTCCATGTTTTAGAAATTTCTATAAACTAACAGGTACTATTGATGAATGTATCAATAAGTTTCCATCGATTGTTTCAAACTCTTACACATTAAAACCTTGGGTAGAAATTGCTTTAAAGGAAGCATCCAATGTAAACACAGATGATTTAAAAACTGAAGCTGAAAAGTATGATTTTGATATATTGAAAATTGCTTTAAAAAACAAAAGAAGATCTAAAGGAATTGAAGAGTTGTTAGCAGAAACTAAATCGATTAAAGAGTTGCTACCTAAAGAAGTTTTTAAACTAAAATGTCAGGAAATGAATTATGAATTAGACAAAAATCCCAAAATTTGGGATGCTTTTAATGAAGTTTTACAATCTGTTAAAAAACAATAAAAGCAGTTCGTTATGAAAATTTTAAAAATAGAATTACAAAATATAAATTCATTAAAATCAACAGATCCTATTGTTATCGATTTTGAAAACGAACAATTTAAAGATGTTGGTTTATACGCGATTACTGGCGCCACAGGTGCAGGAAAAACAACTATTTTAGATGCAATAACCATTGCTTTATATCATAATGTCCCCCGTTTTAACGGCACAAAAGGTACGTTACTTAACGTAGTAAGTCATGGTGCAAACAATGCCTTTAGCAGAGTTACTTTTGAAAACAATGACAATATCTATGAAGCAAGTTGGAGTATTAGACTAGGCTCTAATACAGGAAAGAAACTTTTAAATCCACAAGAAAAAGTAAGTTTAAAAAACTTGTCTTCAGGTAAAATTTTAGCAGATCAAAAAAGAAACCTACTTGTTGAAGTTGTTAAAGTAACTCAATTAAATTATACTCAATTTTTAAGGTCTGTAATGTTGGCACAAGGTGAATTTGCTTCTTTTTTAATTGCCAAAGGACCAGAAAAAGGACGGTTATTAGAGCAAATTACAGGAGAACAGATTTATAAAAAGATTGGTCAGGGTATTTTAGATCGAAAATCTCGCGAAGATGCTAAGTTAAAAGAAATTCAATCTAAAATTAATGCTGATGATGTTTTATCCGAAGAAAGAAAAACGGAATTAACAACAAAAAATAAAGAACTTGATACCAAAATTATAGCAACTGAAAAAGAAATTGATAAAATTAACTTGATTATTAATTGGTATCAGAAATTTCAAGAGTTGACAAAGGAATCTGAAAGTTTAAATACCAAATATGATGAATTAGATCTTTTTATTGAAAAGCATCATGTTGAAATAGAACTATTACATTTAAATGAGAAGGCAAAACCATTTAAAGAACTTATTCAGAATTTTAATGGAAATGAAAAAAGTAGTA
>JAQXAP010000148.1 GCA_029252865.1 Polaribacter sp. | reverse complement strand
GCTATGATTAAAGCATCTTCTGGAGTTCTGTTTGCAATATATTGCCAGATATCTTCTGATAAAAATGGCATAAATGGATGCAATACTTTTAAGTTGTTTTCTAAAACTTGAATAATAGCATCAAATGTCTTTTTATCAATTGGTTGTTGATATGCAGGCTTCACAATCTCTAATAACCACGAGGAGAAATCATCATTTATTAATTTATAAATTGCCATTAGAGCATCCGATAAACGATATTTAGAAAAATGATTTTCTATTTCTACCAACGTTTTTTGAAATTTTGCTTCATACCAAACCAAACCAACTTGAGAGGTTTCTGGTTGTGGTATAGTTGCATCTACTTCCCAACCTTTTATCAAACGAAAAGCATTCCAAATTTTATTTGCAAATCCTTTTCCTTGCTGACATAAATCTTCATCAAACATTAAATCATTACCAGCAGCAGAACTTAACAAAAGTCCGACTCGCACTCCATCTGCACCATAATCTTCAATCAATTTTAAAGCATCTGGAGAGTTTCCTAGAGATTTAGACATTTTACGTCTTTGTTTATCTCTAACTAAACCAGTTAAATAAACATTATTAAAAGGTTTTTCATCTTTATATTCATAACCAGCAATAATCATTCTTGCAACCCAGAAAAATAAAATATCTGGCCCCGTTACCAAGTCGTTTGTTGGATAATAATATTTAATTTCTTCATTTTCAGGATTTCTAATTCCATCAAAAACAGACATTGGCCATAACCACGACGAAAACCAAGTGTCTAATGCATCTTCATCTTGCTTAAGATCCGATGTTTTTAGAGCAGAGTTACCTGTTTTTTCTTTTGCTAGAATTAAAGCGTCATCAATATTTTCAGTAACAACAAAATCTTCCTTTCCATCACCATAGAAATATGCGGGTATTTGTTGTCCCCACCATAACTGACGAGAAATATTCCAATCACGAACATTTTCCATCCAGTGACGGTAGGTATTTTCGAATTTCTTTGGATATAAATTGATTTCTGCATTTTCACCTAAAACAGCATCTATAGCAGGTTTTGCTAAATCTTTCATCTTTAAAAACCATTGATCGGATAATCTTGGTTCTATAACTGCTTTTGTTCTTTCTGATGTACCAACCTTATTGGTATGAACTTCAGTTTTTACTAAAATTCCTTTTTCTTCCAATTCTTTGGCAACCTCTTTACGAACTACAAAACGATCTTTTCCTTGATAGTGTAATCCGAATGAATTTAAAGAGGCATCATCATTAAAAATATCAATTACTTCTAATTTGTGCTTATCTCCTAAATTCTTATCATTTTCATCATGTGCAGGCGTAACTTTTAAACAACCTGTACCAAATTCTAAATCTACATATTCATCTTCAATAATAGGAATCACTCTATCGCATAAGGGTACAATTGCTTTTTTACCTTTTAAATGTGTAAAACGTTCATCATTAGGGTTGATACAAATAGCAGTATCTCCAAAAATAGTTTCTGGACGAGTTGTAGCAATTGTTAACGTATCCTTAGAACCTTCAATTTTATATTCTAAATAGTACAAGTTCCCTTGTCTTTCTTCATGAATTACTTCTTCATCAGAAAGTGTAGTTTTAGCCTCAGGATCCCAATTTACCATTCTATAACCTCTATAAATTAATCCTTTGTTGTATAAATCAACAAAAACTTTAATTACAGATTCAGACATTTCAGGATCCATTGTAAAAGCAGTTCTTTCCCAATCACACGAGGCTCCTAACTTCTTTAATTGTTCAAGAATTATTCCTCCATATTCATCTTTCCAATCAAAAGCATGTTGTAAAAATTCTTCACGCGATAAATCGCTTTTACTAATTCCTTGCTCTTTTAACTTTGCTACAACTTTTGCCTCTGTAGCAATAGATGCGTGGTCTGTTCCAGGAACCCAACAAGCATTTTTACCTAATAAACGAGCATGTCTAATTAGTACATCTTGTATGGTGTTGTTAAGCATATGACCCATATGCAAAACCCCTGTTACGTTTGGCGGAGGAATTACAATTGTGTAAGGTTCTCTTTCATCTGGTGTTGAATGAAAATAATTATTCTTCATCCAGTAATCATACCATTTATCCTCTACTTGTTTTGCATCGTATTTAGATGGAATTGTCATACTTTGGTATCCTTTTAAATATATAGTTGGCAAAAATACAATTATCTATTCTCTACAGAAAATTAGTAGTTGATTTTTTAAAACAAATTATTAGTCTTAAATTTACATTGTAAAAATATTAGTTATGAAAACTTTAGGATTATTAGTTGCTGCATTATTTATTTCATTTTCTATAAACGCTCAAGAATTTAAGTTTGAGAAAGAAACCATTAACTATGGTAAAATTGAAAAAGACTCAAATGGAGAAAGAGTTTTTATTTTTACAAATGTTGGTGACGAACCAATAGTTATTCAACGAATTCAATCTTCTTGCGGTTGTACAGTCCCTAAAAAGCCGGAAAAACCTATAATGCCAGGAGAGAAAGGGGAAATAAAAGTTTCTTATGCTACTAATAGAATTGGAGGATTTTCTAAATCTATTACAATTTATTCGAATGCGAAAAATCCTAAAAAAGTAATTAGAATAAAAGGGTTAGTGAATAAACCAATTTCATTAGAGAAAACTAAAAGTATTTTAACGGATAGCTAAGCTGTAAACTTTATTTTAATACCGTTTCAATCAAACATCGTTTTTTAACAAACCTGACTTTTATGCAGGTTTATCTTTTCTATTAAAATTTGTTTGCCATCACAAACAAAATCTAAATCACTTAAAATTTTGAAAAACAGTTCACAAAAATCTATTCTTTTTGAATATTAAGTTTTGATGGTTAAATTTAAAACATAATTATTAATTTTTATTACAGTAAATATTTAAACTTTAAAATTTCTGTAATAAAATGGTTTAGATAAAATATATTTCGGAAATTCGCGTACATAATTATTCAAATAACTATCATGCCTTTAATATCAAAAAAGGGTCTATTAATGCCCGAATCTCCAATAAGAAAATTAGTTCCCTTCGCAGAAAATGCTAAAAAAAGAGGTACTAAAGTATTTCATTTAAATATTGGACAGCCAGATATTAAAACACCACAAATAGCTTTAGAGGCTGTAAAGAATAATGATATTAAAACATTAGCTTATGCACGCTCTGAAGGCTCTGAAGAATATAGAAATAAATTAGTTCACTATTACAAAAAGCATAAAATAGATTTAACTTCAGATAATATCGTTGTTACAACTGGTGGTTCTGAAGCTTTACTTTTTACCATTGGTAGTATTACTGACCCAGGAGATGAAATTATTATTCCTGAACCCTTTTACGCAAATTATAACGGATTTTCCACAGCTTCTGGAGTTACAGTTGTACCTG
Source organism: Polaribacter sp. (assembly GCA_029252865.1). Lineage (GTDB taxonomy): Bacteria > Bacteroidota > Bacteroidia > Flavobacteriales > Flavobacteriaceae > Polaribacter. Next base: position 1,565 of record JAQXAP010000148.1, on the reverse strand, counting down.
TAATATCAAAAATTGAAGACAATTTTGCATTACCTAAAATTGAAGATTTTGAGAAACTAATTACATCAAAAACAAAAGCTATATTAATTTGTAATCCTGGTAATCCTACTGGATATTTATATACTAAAGAAGAAATTCAAAAGCTAAAAGAAATCGTTTTAAAGCATGATTTATTTCTAATTGCTGATGAAGTCTATAGAGAATTTACTTATGATGGTTTACAACACACCTCGGTAATGGCTATAGAAGGTCTAGAGCAAAACTCTATTATCATCGATTCTGTTTCTAAGCGCTATAGTATGTGTGGAGCAAGAATTGGTTGTATTGTCTCTAAGAATAGTGACTTTATAAATACAGTTATTAAATTTGCTCAAGCACGTTTAAGTCCGCCAACTTATGCCTTAATTGCGAGTGAAGCTGCATTAGATACTCCTCAAAAATATTTTGATGACGTAAAAGAAGAATATGTGGAAAGAAGAAATACATTAATTGCAGAGTTGAACAAAATTAAAGGAGTTAAAGTAGCCAATCCAAAAGGCGCCTTTTATTGCGTTGCAGAATTGCCTATTAAAGATTCTGATCATTTTGCACAATGGGTTTTAGAGAAATTCAATTATAATAATGAAACAATTATGGTTGCACCTGCTAGTGGATTCTATTCTACTCCAGGAGAAGGAAAAAACCAAATAAGAATGGCATACGTATTAAATAAAAAAGATTTAATTAGATCTGTAGAAATTTTAGGGGAAGCCTTAAAGCAATATAATTCATAAAATTTTTAATCCGCGAGTTTATTTGAAAACTAAAAGTTTTCAATTCATCTCAATGAGTCATAAACAGCAATTATGAACATCCAAAAAAATGTATCACTTAAAAATTATAATACGTTTGGTATTTCTGCAAATGCCAAACGTTTTATTTCTGTTAATTCGGTTTATGAATTACAACAAATTTTAAAAGTTGAAAAAGATATTTTTTTGATTTCTGGAGGCTCCAATATGTTACTTACAACAGATATTGATAAACTAGTTGTGCATATTAATATCAAAGGAGTTTCTATTGATAACGAAAATGAAAATGCTGTTTATTTAACTGTAAATGCTGGTGAAAATTGGCACGACTTTGTTTTATGGTGTATATCTCAGAACTATGGAGGAATTGAGAATTTATCTTTAATTCCTGGATATGTTGGTACGTGCCCTATTCAAAACATTGGTGCTTATGGTGTTGAAGTAAAAGATACCATAACTAAAGTGGAAGCTTTAGACATAGAAACTGGTAAATTAGTTCAGTTTTCTAATAAAGATTGTAATTTTGGATACAGAAATTCTATATTTAAAAATGAAGGAAAAGGTAAATATATTGTTACATCAGTTAGCTTTAAATTAACAACAATTCATCATAATTTAAACTCTTCTTATGGTGCCATAGAAACTGAATTATCTCTAAAAAAAATATCAAAACCGAGTTTAAAAGACATTGCTGATGCGGTTATTGCCATTCGAAAATCAAAACTTCCTGATCCAAAAGAAATAGGAAATAGTGGTAGCTTTTTTAAAAACCCT
>JAQXAP010000144.1 GCA_029252865.1 Polaribacter sp. | reverse complement strand
GTTCTATACTGCCTTTATACCATTGAAAACTATAAATGGAGGCGTACAAAGGGTTAGAAAAGGAGATTCATTTGCAACTCCTGTAATCGTAGTTGATTCTCCAAAACAAAGCGACGCTTCTACAGCAGCAGTCCCCATAAAATCAATCGCGGTGGATACTTGAACGACCTGATTTATTAAATTTGAATTTTTACATCCAGAGGGATCGTTACTAGTATTGGTATCAGAAATATTTAAATTCACATAATAAACTCCGGGTGTTGTATATGAAAATGTAGCTGTTTGGCCGTTTTGGGTGGTTCCATCACCAAAATCCCACTCATAAGAAGCTCCCACTCCACTCGTCCCAAACTGACCACTACCCGTTAAGCTGATTTGTTGGTTTGGACAGACTCTTATATACCCATCTGTGTTAGGGGCTGGGGCCGCTGAATCAATTTGAGAAATGATGATTTGACAGGGCTCATGACATGAAATATTTGCCGCCCAACCATTGGAGTTAATAACGGCATTACTTATAAATCGCAAAGTTATACAACCAGAGGAGGAAGTTGCCTGGATGATTTCTGGACTCATCGTTCCTGAATAACTCCCAATGGTTGGATCTGAAGTAGTTTGACCGTCAAAAAAAGATAAAACATCTTCTGTAGACTGTGTGTAAAAGGATGTAAAGTCTAATTTTATAGTTTGTCCTGCGTTTTGCGGACAAATTGTAAGGGTGAAGTTCTCATTGTTCGAGTAATCAGAGTTTCCACCAGAGTCAAATAAAACTCCGTTACATCGAGTAAATGTACCGTTTTGCATATTGATATCTTGTGCGAAAGTAAAAAAGCAAACAAGACCAAAGAACGCTGAAAGTAGGCGTTTCATTATTGATATTTATTTGGGTGCTCTCCAAATATACAGAAATTTCTTTATTACCTTTGCACCAAACTTACAATCATGAATAAAACAACCGTTTCAATTCAGGAAACTAGCAACCCAAAAATCATAAAATTTGAAACAAATTCATTCCTTACAAAATACGAAAGTTTTGAGTTCTCAAATATTGATGAAGCTAAAAACTCACCCTTAGCGCAACAACTTTTTCATCTCCCTTTTGTAAAAAAAGTATATATTTCGGGAAACTTTGTAGCCATTGAACGCTATGATATTATTGAATGGAGTGATGTTCAAACGGAAGTTGGTGAGCAGATAGAAAACTACTTAAATGAAGGCGGAGTCGTTATTTTAAATGAAGACAAAAAGAAAAACCCTGTAACTGTTTATGCAGAAAGCACACCCAATCCTAGGGTTCAAAAATTTGTTGCTAATAAAAGTTTAGTCTCTCAAACTTTTGAATTCACATCAATAGAAGACGCTAAGCTATCCCCTTTTGCAACAGCACTGTTTCAATTTCCTTTTGTGAAGGCGGTTTTTATCGATAAAAATTATGTGTCTATCACCAAATATGACATTGTAGAATGGGAAGCCATCACTCTAGAGTTGAGAGAATTTATAAAGTCCTATGTAGAAGACGGCAAAGAAATGGTATCTGCTACTGCTGCTCAGGTATTGGAAAAAACTACGAGTCAATTGGATGGTGCATATGAAGCCCTGGATGATACCTCAAAAGAGATAATAAATATTTTAGAAGAACATATTAAGCCGGCCGTCGCTAGTGATGGGGGAAATATTGTGTTTGAATCTTACGATGCCACAACAAAAACAGTGAAGGTTATTTTACAAGGAGCTTGTAGTGGATGTCCATCATCTACATATACACTTAAAAGCGGTATTGAAGCAATGCTAAAAGAAATGTTAGCTGGGAGAGTAGAAACCGTAGAAGCTATAAATGGGTAATTCTCTAAATTAAATAGAACACTTCTAAAAAAGTTCCGATACTTCTTTTCCAATGGTACTGCCTATGGCAATGCCCATACCCCCCATTCGAACTCCACAACATACATTGCTTGAGAGCTGCTTTACAATTGGTTTTTTCTGAGAACCGACGCCCATAATTCCTGACCAGCGGTGTTCAATTTCAAATTCTCTATCGGGAATTATCGTATTTTTAAGCAGTGCTTCTAAAGCGGTTTGAATTTGTGCTGTTTCAGAAAAATCTGTGGTGTTTTCCCCTTTAAAATCTAGGTTCCTAGCACCTCCTAACAAAATACGATTGTCGATATTTCTAAAATAATAATACCCACAATCTAAATGAAATGTCCCTTTAATATGTAAATTTTTTAACGGCTTGGTAATTAAAACTTGAGCTCGTGCTGGCTCCACGTCTTCATCAATCAACTGTTGTGCAAATCCATTGGTAGTTATGATCAATTTAGAGGAGGAAAACTCATAATAATTCGTTTTGACATCTACTTTGTTAGACTGCTCAGTGTATGTTTCGACCGTACTATTATTTAGGATAATTATACCTTGTTGTTGGGCTTTTCTAATCAATGCTTGCATCATTTTTCCCGTATCAATCTGACCTTCAAATTGATTCTGTATATAATTGTCTTGAACGTTTGTAAATCCAAACCTATTTGAAACGGTTGAAAACACATCGGCTTTAAAAATAGGTTTTAGTAGACTATTCACCTTGGAGATGTTTTCAACACATGTCTCAAAAAGACCATGGTCATTTTCAAAAAACAACTCATAGCCTCCGAGTTGCTGATAGGACAACGCATCATCTCCAACTGTATTTCTCAAGAGCTGAAGCCCTTTATGTCTTTGTTTGACGAGTTCCACGACTTCATCTGTTGTATGTGATTGTAAATCTTGTAAAATTTCGCTCAAACTCCCAAAACATGCAAACCCAGCATTTTTGGTACTTGCTCCTTGAGGGAACAGTCCTTTTTCAAGAATCACTATTTTAGAATTTGGCACCTTTTTTTTAAGATGAAGTGCGGTACTTAACCCCACAATTCCACTTCCAACAATTGTGAAGTCAACATTTTTTAACCAGGTTTTTAATTCCCAATAGGATAAATTCATAAGTTAAAATTACAATTTTTTATTGGAGTAATTTATCTCGTATTTAGAATAAAAAAAACTCCGAATCAAATTCGGAGTTTTAAATCTAGGCTTCTTGGATCGGTTTCATTTGGAAATCTTCCATAAATTTAGTTGTATAATTTCCAGAAATATAATCAGGATCATCCATTAATTGCCTATGAAAAGGAATAGTAGTTTTCACACCTTCAATTACAAACTCATCTAAAGCTCGCTTCATTTTATTAATTGCTTCTTCTCTTGTTTGAGCAGTCGTAATTAATTTAGCAATCATCGAATCGTAATTTGGAGGAATCATATAACCAGCATATACATGCGTATCAACTCTTATTCCATGACCACCTGGAGAATGAAAAGTTGTAATTTTTCCAGGAGCAGGTCTAAAACCATTATGAGGGTCTTCTGCATTTATTCTACATTCAATAGAATGCATTTGCGGAAAATAATTTTTTCCTGAAATCGGTACACCCGCAGCAACTAAAATCTGTTCTCTAATTAGGTCGTAATTTACTACTTCTTCTGTAATTGGATGCTCTACCTGGATACGCGTATTCATCTCCATAAAGAAAAAATTCCTATGCTTATCCACCAAAAACTCAACAGTTCCAGCACCTTCATATTTAATAAATTCCGAGGCTCTTACAGCAGCATCTCCCATTCTATTTCTTAGCTCATCTGTCATAAATGGCGAAGGAGTTTCCTCTGTTAATTTCTGATGACGGCGCTGCACAGAACAATCTCTTTCTGATAAATGACATGCTTTTCCAAAAGAATCTCCAACAATCTGAATTTCTATATGTCGTGGCTCTTCAATAAGCTTTTCCATATACATATCATCATTACCAAATGCTGCTTTAGACTCATGTCTTGCAGAATCCCAAGCATCTCGTAAATCCTCAGCTTTCCAAACAGCACGCATACCTTTACCCCCACCTCCGGCAGAAGCTTTTAACATAATTGGATAACCTGTCTCTAAAGCAACTTTTTCACAAGTTTTAAAATCTACAATAACACCTTCACTACCGGGAACACAGGGAACACCTGCAGAAATCATAGTTGATTTTGCATTTGCCTTATCTCCCATTTGATCAATCATATCACCAGTTGCTCCAATGAACTTGATATTATGCTCTTCACATAATCGCGAAAATTTTGCGTTTTCTGATAAAAACCCATATCCTGGGTGAATTGCATCTGCATTTGTAATTTCTGCAGCAGCAATAATGTTTGACATTTTTAAGTATGAATTTGAACTCGGAGCTGGCCCAATACAAACGGCTTCATCTGCAAACCTAACATGTAAACTTTCTGCATCTGCAGTAGAATATACAGCGACAGTTTTAATGCCCATCTCTTTACATGTTCTGATTACACGTAGAGCTATTTCACCTCTATTGGCAATTAATATTTTCTTAAACATCTTTGTTGAATTAGTTATTAAGCTAATTAAATATATTAGGAGTAATGAAATAGAAAAATCTAATTCTTAACTTCAAATTTTCAATTTAACTATGATGGATCTACTAAAAATAAAGGTTGATCAAATTCTACAGGGGAAGAATCTTCCACTAAAACCTTCACTATTTTACCTGCAACTTCAGATTCTATTTCGTTAAATAATTTCATTGCCTCAATAACACAAACAGTATCTCCAACAGATATCTCAGTTCCTACCTCAACAAAATTTGGTTTATCTGGAGATGGCTTTCTGTAAAATGTTCCAATAATAGGAGACTTAACAGTAATGTACTTAGAATCTTTACTTTCAGCTACTGGAGTAGCCACTTCAATTGGAGCTGCTTGCTGAGGAGCCACAGGAACTGCAACCTGTTGTTGCATACCCTGCACTGGAGAAGCTTGCAAAATTGTTGTTTCTGTTTTACCTGAACCGGTTCTAATTGTAATTTTTACATCTTCCATTTCTAACTTCACCTCGCTAGCGCCAGATTTCGCCACAAATTTTATAAGATTTTGAATTTCTTTAATATCCATACTCATAATTGTTTAGTTGTTTTATTTATGAATTATATGCCCATTTCACATAAGCAGCTCCCCAAGTGAAACCACCACCAAATGCGGCAAAAATTAAATTATCTCCTTTTTTTAATTGACTTTCGTAGTCTGCTAATAATAATGGTAAAGTAGCAGATGTAGTATTACCATAGTTTTGAATATTCATCATCACCTTTTCTGATGGTACACCTACTCTTTTAGCTGTTGCCTCAATAATTCTTTTATTTGCCTGATGAGCCACTAACCATTGAATATCATCATCTGTAAGGTTGTTTCTTGTCAACATTTTCTCAGCGACATCTGCCATACTAGAAACTGCATATTTAAACACTGTTTTTCCTTCTTGATATACAAAGTGTTTTTTACCTTCAACAGTTTCCCTTGTTGTAGGCATTAGAGAACCTCCTGCTTCAATTCTAAGAAAATCTCTTCCAACTCCATCACTACGTAGATACTCATCTTGTAAACCTAAACCGTCCCGATTTGGCTCAAACATTACAGCACCGGCGCCATCACCAAAAATGATACATGTGGCTCTATCTTTATAATCTATAATAGACGACATTTTATCCGCACCAATTAGTAATACTTTCTTATATCTTCCAGATTCTATGTAGCTCGCTGCTGTTGACATCCCAAATAAAAAACTAGAACACGCTGCCTGCAAATCATATCCAAAAGCATTAACTGCTCCTATTTCTGATGCAACATAAGCTGCTGTAGATGCAATTGGTAAATCTGGTGTTGCAGTTCCCACAATTACCAAATCTATTTCTTCTGGATTTATATTTGATTTTTGTAATAATTCTTCCGCAGCCTTTATAGCCATGTAAGAAGTACCTAAACCCTCACCTTTTAATACTCTTCTTTCTTTAATACCTGTTCTAGAAGTAATCCACTCGTCGTTCGTTTCGACCATCGTCTCTAACTCCTTATTGGTTAGAACATATTCAGGAACATATTTCCCAACAGCTGTAATTGCTGCAGTAATTTTAGTCATAATTATAGTTGTTTTCCATATAGTTAGGAAGTTCAAAAGTAATGAAATTTCTTTCATTTTTTTAAGCAAAAAACATCAAAAAAAACATTTTTTACTTGAAAAATGCAAAAAACCCTCGATAACGAGGGTTTTTCTAAATACTTCTATTTTGTCTTAAGCTTCAGCTCCTGCTGAGGCAGATTCTAATACAACCTGACCTCTGTAATATAATTTACCTTCATGCCAGTGAGCTCTGTGGTACAAATGTGATTCTCCTGTTGTAGGATCCGTAGCTATTTGTTGAGAAGCAGCTTTGTAATGCGTTCTCCTTTTGTCTCTTCTAGTCTTAGATATCTTTCTTTTAGGATGTGCCATTTTATGTCTTTTTTTCTGTTATTAAATTCTTTAATTTATCCCATCTTGGGTCTGTCTTTTCAGCAGTTTTTACTTCTTTTATTTCTAATTCTTCAAATTTATTTAATGCCTCAGAATCCATCGTTCCATCTAAAACTTTTGGATGAACTCTTTTACTAGGAACTGACAATACTATCAGTTCATAAATAAATTGAGCAACATTAAATTCATACGCTTCATGAGGCAAAATTAATAGTTCTTCATTATCATCATTAAATTCAGGTCCAAAATTTACGACTAAACGAAAATCATCTTGAACATTTTGCTTATAAAGTTCGTTAGTAACGTCGCAAGGCACTTCTACATAACCTTGGGCAGCAAAAGTCAACTCTAGCAGAGTACTTTTCTTTATAAACTCTAATGATATTTTAATAGCCGAACTTTTAAATTCATCATAATTAAAACCTTCAAAGAACTTGTTATTAATTTCATATTCAAATAAATGACTCCCTTCTTTTAATCCTACAAATTGTATGTTGAATTCTTTTAAGTGTTTCATTACCAAAATATCAATTAAGCGTGCAAAGATATAAAAATTAATTATTTTACACTCTTTTCTTTTAAAAGTTTTTTCACTTTACTAAAAGAGGGTTTTTTGTTAGCTCTTTGTATTCTTTCCTGGTTTTATAAATTTCAAGTGCCGCGAATAATGCTTGCTTAAAAGATGAGGGGTTTGCCGCATTCTTACCCGAAATATCAAAGCCTGTGCCATGGTCTGGAGAAGTTCTAATTTCATTTAAACCAGCAGTATAATTTACTCCGTTTCCAAAAGACAATGCTTTAAAAGGCGCTAAACCTTGATCATGATATGCTGCTAAAACACCATCAAATTGCTTGTATGTTTCTGAACCAAAGAAACCATCTGCGGCATAAGGTCCAAAAACCATCTTGCCAGACGCGCTAATTTCATCGATAGTAGGTTTTATAACTTGGTCATCCTCTATACCAATAACTCCATTATCTCCGCAGTGTGGATTTAATCCTAAAACAGCAATTTTCGGCTTATCAATTCCAAAATCTTGCACTAAAGAATCATACATCGTTGCAACTTTTTCTTTGATTAAAGCTGGCGTAATTGCTTCTGCAACTTTTGAAATAGGAATATGTCCTGTTATTAGGCCGATTCTTAATTCATTCGTCATTAAAATCATTAAACTTTTTCCTTCGAGTTTATCCTCCAAAAACTCCGTGTGACCAGGAAAATTAAAAGTCTCTGACTGAATTGTTTCCTTATTAATAGGTGCAGTTATTAAAACATCTATATTTTTATCCTTTAGACTATTAGTAGCGAATTGTAAAGATTTTGCCGCATAATCGCCAGATTCCTTAGTTGCTTTGCCTAACTCTACTGAAACTTCTTCTTTCCAAATATTTAAAACATTAATTTTATTGTGATTAATTTGATTTAGAGAAGTTATTCCATGAACAAGGGTTTCTATGTTTAATGCTTTCTTATGGTAAGAGACTACTTTGGAACTACCAAAAAGAACTGGAGTACAAAAATCTAACATCCTTTTATCTTCAAAGGTTTTTAAAATCACCTCTAACCCAATACCATTTATATCTCCTATTGAAATACCAAC
>JAQXAP010000139.1 GCA_029252865.1 Polaribacter sp. | reverse complement strand
TTGTTGCTTCTTTTTGTAATTCTATAACGTAAAGCCATGTCTGATATGTAAGGTTTTTATTTTAGTAATGGTTTAAAGATAACTACATCCTTATTAAGGAAAAAATAATTGTACAACTTTTAAAATTTTATTGTACAACTTTTTATAAAATATTGTACAACTTTTTTGTATTTATTGTACAATAAATTTATACTGCATGCGTACCCGTTATTTAATTGATAACTATCTTTATATAAAAGCAATACTGATGCACTAAAAAATTGCTACAGTTTGGCTACAGATGGTTTTTACAAATTGTGAAGTATGTCAGCTTAAAAGTAGGGTACGTAGTTAGTTCTTTCGCCAAAAGAAAGGCGTAAATAAAATAAGAACTGTAAAAAGTTCTAAACGGCCAATGAGCATTAAAAAGGAACAGAACCATTTTGCTGCATTACTTAAATGAGCATAATTGTCTACCGGGCTCACGGAACCAATGGCAGGGCCAATATTACCTAACGAAGAGGCTGCTGCACCTAAAGCAGATACAAAATCTAGTCCTAAAAAAGTGAGTATTACAGAGGCCAATACAAAAATAAGCATGTAAATAATAAAGAAAGAAAGGATGTTAAAAACAATGGTTTTATTTACCGCCTTACCATCATATCTTACCGGTATAATTGCGTTAGGGTGCAATGCTTTTTTAAACTCTAAAAAACTATTTTTAAGCATTACAATATGTCTTACTACTTTTACACCACCACTTGTAGAACCCGCAGAGCCACCAGTAAAAAATAAAGCAAAGAAAATACCGGTAGCAAAAAAATGCCACATTGTAAAATCTGCCGAAACAAAACCTGTAGTAGTAACCACCGAAGTTACCATAAAGAGTGAGTGCCTAATGGCACTTTCTAATTTTCCAAAAACCATAGGGTGCGCAATGGTGGTATGTAAGTTTGGATCTTGATAGATATAAACAACTGATGTAATTATGGAGGCTACAATAATAATACCGAAAAGGTAATACTTAAACTCTTCACTCTGAAACACTTTTTGGATTTTTCCTTTTAAGGCAAAATAAGTTAACACAAAATTTGTTCCTGCAACTAACATAAAAAAGATGATAATATATTGCACAAAAGGTAAGTTGTTATAGAAAGCTACACTGTTGTTTTTTGTTGAAAAACCTCCTGTACTCATGGTTGCCATTGCATGATTTATGGCATCAAACCAAGTCATGCCCGCAACCTTTAATAATAAAAACTGTGCAAATGTTAGGGTAACGTATATTAAATACAAGCGTTTAGCAGTGTCTGTAATTCTTGGGTGTAATTTATCTGCAGATGGCCCTGGAGCTTCTGCCATAAAAAGTTGCATACCTCCAATACCTAAAAGAGGAAGAATTGCAATGGTAAGAACAATAATTCCCATACCACCAATCCAATGCGTTGCACTTCGCCAAAATAAAATTCCTTTTGGCATGGATTCGATATCTGTGAGTATGGACGACCCTGTTGTTGAATATCCAGAAATGGTCTCGAAAAAAGCATTATTTATATCGGGTATTGTACCAGAAAGTAGATAGGGAAGCATGCCTGTAAACGAGAGGATTAACCAACCTAAAGTTACAATTAAGTACCCTTCCTTTTTATGGATATATGTGCTTTTAGGTTTGTTAAACAAATAAAGTAGCAGCCCAATAATTAAAGTAACAATACCGGCACCTAAAATACCCCATTTTGCCTTTTCATTGTTATAAACACTAAAAGGATACGCAATAAACATAAAAAAGCTGTTTAATATTGCTGTAATACCTAAAAATCTAAATATTATTTTGGTGTTTAAAGGAGTCATTTTGTTATTTAAATAATCTTTCAACAGTGCTTATTATTTCTGGCAGGCAGAAAATAATAACTTTATCACCCGTTGCAATTTGTACATCTCCGGATGGCATTATTGCTTTTTCATTTCTAATAATACCACCAAAAACGGCTTCTCTAGGAAAACGCAAATCTTTTATTGGTTTTTCTGTTACTTTTGCACCTTTTTGTACTTCATATTCAAAAACTTCAGCATCAATATTGTGCAAATTTGCTAAGGCTAAAACAGCACCTTTTCTAATGTGTCTAAAAATATTACTTGCAGCAATCAATTTTTTATTGATTAAAGATTGAATTCCGATTGTTTGAGAAATATCAATATAATCCATATTCTCTACCAAGGCAACTGTCTTTTTTACACCCTTAGATTTAGCCACAAGACAAGACATAATATTTGTTTCGGTATTTCCTGTAACTGCAATAAAAGCATCTGTTTCTCTAATATTTTCTTCTTCTAAAAGTTCTAAATCTCTTCCGTCACCGTGTATAATTAAAGTGTCATTTAACTGTTCCGCTAAAAGTTCTGCTTTTTCTCTGTTTTGTTCAATTAATTTAACTTTAAAATTATTTTTACAAAGATTATGTGCTGTTTTTTGTCCGATACTACTACCACCAAGAATCATTACATTTTTAATATTGATTTGCTTCTTACCAATAATAGGATAGAGGTCTTGCATACTATAGTTGGGTACACAAAAATATACTTGATCGTCTAACTGGTAGGTAGTATCTCCCCTCGGAATAATGGTTTGAGAAACACCTTGTCTTTTTATTGCGATGGTTACAAAATCGATATCGCTAAAACGTTTTGAAGCCTCTTTTACAGTTAAATTTAAAATTGGAGATTTATAAGTTAAAGGAGTTCCCATTACATTAAAAACACCACTTTCAAAAGCTACAGTATCATTAAACGAAGATTGATCTAATAGCATTTTAATTTCGTTAGCAGCCAACTCTTCAGGAGAAATCATAAAGTCTAATCCAAATTGTTTAAAATCAACTTCACATTCATTTAAAAATTCAGAATTGTCTATTCTTGCAATTGTTTTTTTAACTCCTAAAGATTTGCCAATCACAGAAATCGTAAAATTAGTGTTTTGACTATCGGTAACAGCTATTAATAAATCTGCTGTATCTACGCCTATTTCTTTTAGTAATTTTATAGAGGTAGCATCTCCTTTTTTGGTAATAACATCTAAATGATTATTAATATAGTCTAGTTTTTCACCATCAAAATCTATGACATACGTGTCTTGAGATTCGTAAGAAAGCAGTTTAGCCAAGTGAAAGCCAACGTCTCCGGCGCCAGCTATGATAATTTTCATAAGTTAGATATATAATAATACCTAACAAATATATAAAGAGTTTTGATGGAAATGAAACTAAAAATAAGTTTTCAGTTTAGTTAACGACTGAATCTTTTTTTTTAAAAGGTAGAAACTTTGTGTTTAAATTGATTGTTTTTTAAATACAAATTGGCTTCTCACAGCCAATTATGGTTAAATGCAATTTCGTATTTTTAGAAAAAAAAGAAAATGGAAAAGTTAACTATTAAGTCTTGGGCGCAAGATGATAGGCCAAGAGAAAAGTTGTTGGCAAAGGGCAAAACATCGCTTTCTGATGCAGAATTAATTGCAATTCTTATTGGTTCTGGTAACAGACAAGAAAGTGCAGTTGCGCTTTCTAAAAGAATTTTACAATCTGTAAGTGGTAACATAAATGAACTCGCTAAGTTATCCGTAGAAAAATTAATAGCTTTTAAAGGTATTGGAGACGCAAAAGCAATTGCGATAATTACAGCTTTAGAGATTGGGAAAAGACGTCAGCTAGAAATTGCTTTAGAGAAACCAAAAATTACCAGTAGTAAAGATGTTTTTAATTTAATGCAACCCGTTATTGGCGATTTAGAACATGAAGAATTTTGGGTATTATTTTTAAACAATTCAAACAAAGTATTGGCAAAAAGTCAGATAAGTAAAGGGGGTTTAACAGCCACTATTGTTGATGTTAGATTGTTGTTTAAAAGAGCATTAGAACTAGCCTCTGTGGGAATAATTGTGTGCCATAATCATCCTTCTGGAAAATTACAGCCAAGCATTGCAGACAAGCAACTTACTCAAAAAATTAAAGAAGCAGGTTGCACTTTAGATATAAAACTATTAGATCATTTAATAATTACCGAAAAAGTGTATTTTAGCTTTGCGGATGATGGTGTTTTATAACAATTTTAAAGCCCAAGCTGTAAACACATAATTCATGATATGCTATTAATTTATTCACATAAAATTACACCGCGAGTTCGTTATATCTTTAAGCATATTTTTACAAGAACCTTATTAATTTCTGTAGATTTTACCTCTAAGATAGAGGAGTTTGTTGCGCATAACGGTCCTAAAATGACCTACACTAAAACTCCGCTAGGCAATGAGTTTTTTGTAAAAAGTAACGACTTATTATTTGAGCAAGGTGTAAACGATATGGAAATGGTGATTCAGAACTGGGATGATATTCCTTGTTTTTTTAAAGCAGGAGGAAAATCAGCCATTCCATTCGATATTTTTGCGGCAAGTTTTTATCTAATTTCGAGATACGAAGAATATTTGCCTCATGTAAAAGACCAACATGGTCGCTATACAGCAGAGCAGAGTTTGGCATTTAAATACCGTTTTTTAGAAAAACCAGTGGTAGATATTTGGGCATATAAATTGTTAGAGGCTTTAAAAGAAAGGTTTCCTGATTATGAATATAAACAACGGAAATATGAATTTATTTCTACGGTAGATATAGATAATGCGTATGCATATAAATACAAAAGTTTTGTAAGAAGAGTAGGTGGTTTTTTTAAGGATTTATTGTTTTTTAAACTTGTAAATGTATGGAATCGATTTGCCGTTGCATTAAATATTAAGAGAGATCCTTTTGATACTTTTGAGCAAATTATAAACATCAGAAAAGAAAAAAACATTAAAACTATTTTCTTTTTTTTAATTGGCGATTATACCACTTTTGATACAAATGTTTCTGCATCAAAAAATAAATTTAGATTGTTAATTAAAGAGATGGTAGATTATGCCTTAGTGGGTTTACATCCATCTTACTTTACAATGACCAACGCTTCTTTATTAAAAAAAGAAAAATTACGATTAGAGGGTATTATTAATATGCCAATTCAGAGATCTAGACAGCATTATTTAAGATTTAGTTTGCCCGAAACATATCAAAATTTAATAGATTTAGAGGTAGAAGAAGATTATTCTATGGGATATGCAAGCAATGTTGGGTTTAGAGCTGGTACTTGTACTCCTTTTTATTTTTACGATTTAGATTTTGAAATTCAGACACCACTTAAAGTGTTTCCATTTGCATTGATGGATACGACTTTAAATGACTATATGAAACTTACCCCAAGACAATCTTTGGGAAGAATAAGAGATCTTAAGAATGAAGTTAGAGCCGTAAATGGAAGTTTTATTACGCTGTTTCATAACGAAAGTTTAAGTGATTATGATCGATGGAAAGGTTGGAAAAGATTATATGATTCGATGATTAAAATAGCCATTTCTTAGAATGATTACATACATAAAAAGAAAAGATTTAGAGGTTGAAAAATATGATGCTTGTATAGAAAACTCTCTGCAATCTCGAGTGTATGCTTTCTCTTGGTATCTAGATATTGTAGCAGAAAATTGGGATGTTTTAGTCTTGGATGATTACAAAGCGGTAATGCCAATTCCTTGGAATAGAAAATATGGCGTCAGTTATATAACTCAGCCTTATTTTTGTCAACAATTAGGCGTTTTCTCAGAAGTAGAGATTCCTCAGAATTTTTTAAATGATTTTATTTTAAGTATTCCTTCTAATTTTATTAAAACTAATTATCAGTTTAATTCACATAATAATATTGGTAATAGGGGAGTCGTTAAAGATAATTATGTATTAAGTTTAGATAAAGAGTATAAAGAAATAAGAGTAAAATATAGAAAGGATAGAAAGTATAGAATTAATCAAGTAAGAAAAAAAAACTATTCAATAGTATCACCAACTGCTAAAGAAATTATTGATATAAGTAATAAATATTATAAGTTTATCGACATTTCTAATAAAGAGTTTAAAAAAATAGCAACCTTAATAAATGTTTCATTAGAGAAAAAGATAGGATTTACACTAGGCGTTATAAATAATGAAGGAGAACTTTTGGGAAGTAGTTTTTTTATAAAAACAAATACTAGAATTATGTATCTTTTTTCTGCTGTAACATATGAAGGGAAAAAGCATCAGGTTGCTAGTTTAATTTTAGATACGGTCATAGAAAAATATGCTAATGAAAAATATATTTTAGATTTTGAAGGGTCTATGATATCAAGTATTTCTTCCTTTTATAAAAGTTTTGGGGCAAATTTAGAAGAATATAAGTTGTACGAAAAAAGTAAAATTCCTTTTTTATTCAAACTTTTTAAGAAGTAGCGTTTAAAAAACTTTCAAACTTTTCAAGAGGCTTTTTATTAAAAATTATCTTTGAAAAATCTTCGTTATACCTTCCTTTTTCTTTAATTACTTTACAAGGGTTTCCTACTGCGATAGTATTAGAGGGGATGTCTTTTGTAACAACAGAGTTTGCACCAATAATAACATTATTACCAATATTTACTGCTGGTAAAACGGTAGCATTAGATCCAATCCAAACATTATTTCCAATCGTTATTGGTTTTCCCTTTTCATGTTCTCTTAAATTATCTTGCTTATGGTTAGATGAGATAATCGAAACGCCAGGGCCAAGTTCTATGTTCGACCCAAAAATAATTCCGTTACTGGCTTGTATGTAGTTGTTTAGATTATCACCAGGATCGCATAAAACACCTTTTGTAATATTTTCTGGTGATAAAACTGTAGAGGTAAAATGAACAGGCCAATTTACTCTAGGGTTTAATCTAAATAGTTTTTGAGGAATTAAATAATGAAAAAATAAAATATAATATCTCTGGTAGCCATGTTTTGGGCGATAATATTCTGGATACATCCAATTAATGATCCACCCAAAAAAGAAAAAATCTAATTTTTTAAACATTATTTTTAGTAATAGCTTTTAAATGATTTAAAAAGTAAGCCAGCAATAATAAATAACCAATTCCACCAAAAATGGAAAGGATAAAAATTGTTACAGTTATATCGTTCTTTAAGTACCCAACATAAATAGCAATTAAATTAATAATAAATAAATAAATATTAAAAATTAAGCTTTCTAAGTTTTTATTCAAAACAACAATTAAATTACTTATCGGATTAAAAGATGTTCTTGCAAATATAAGAATTGATAAAATTAAAGTGTAAAGCCTTAAGTTATCCCAGTTTTCATTAAAAAAATATTCTAAAATATACATTCCAATTGTATTGACCACAACTAGAAACCCTAACATTAGGAGTAAGTTAGTTGTTACAATCTTTTTAGTTAGTTTTAATAACTTATTGTTGTTTTCTTTTAAAAGTTCAGATGATTTCTGAAAATAAACTTGAGATATTGAAGACGAGATTAAAAACAAAGGGGTTCCTAAAATTTTAATACTAAAGAAATAAACCCCAGCTTCTTTAGCTCCAAAAAATGTTAGAATTAATATTGGCATTAAATGATTTGCTAGACTATTTATAGTGTTAGAGGGAAGTAAGTATTTTACAATACTAGCATTTGATTTTATTCCATGTTTAATTTCTTTAAAATTTATCGTAGTAATTACTATTCTGTTTTTAAATAGATAATAAATTAGCAAAAGAAGTTGAGAAATTAAAAAACCAATAATTAAACCATACAAGTTATAGTGAGAGTAAAGAATAACTTGAAGTAATACATTACCAATAGTTAAAAATACTCTTGCATTAGAAATTGTAGAGAACTGCTTATTAAATGTAAAATAATTTTCGTTAATTAAGTTAAGTGCAAATGTCAATGAACCGATAGTTGCAAGTATAATAATATTGGGATCAAGTCTCTTATCAAAAAAAAAATTAGAGATTATAAATAGTAAAATTGATACTGAAATTGAAATTAAGGGAACTAAAATTAGCAAAAAATTAAACCAGTTAATACTTACTTTTTTATTTTTTGATGTTATAATACATTTATCTAATTGTAATGTTGATAATATTGAAACAATACTTATGATACTTATAAATACCCCAAAAAAACCATATGCTTTTTCTCCATAAACTTTTGCTAAAAATAGAGTTCCAATAATAGCAATAACCTGAGAAACAAATGAACCCCTAAACATTATTAAAATGTTTTTTAAAAAAATGGGTAAAGGTTTTTTGTTTATTTTTGAGATCAATTAAATAGTTTTTTTCAAATATAATGTAAATGAAACAGATACAGCACGTCTTCTTTGACTTAGATCATACTTTATGGGATTTTGAGAAAAATTCTGATTTAACTTTTCAAAAGGTTTTTTTATTAAATAATA
>JAQXAP010000123.1 GCA_029252865.1 Polaribacter sp. | reverse complement strand
CTAAAAATTATCCTATTTCTTTTAATGGGAAAATGCGTTTTACGTTAGAACTCTCGTTAGATTTATCTAAGGATGAAATAGAAAAATTAGTCATGGAAAATGACAAAACCATAGCACAATTAGAAGGTAAAGCACCTAAAAAAGTAATTATTGTTCCGGGTAAAATTATAAATATTGTTATCTAGAATACTAAGTGTTTTTTTGGTTTTCGTTTGTTTTTAGTAAAAGTAGAATAGAGTTTGTTATTTCGAAATCAGTTTTTTTAAGTGATTGAAGATTTTTAGAAAAAAAATGTTTTTTCTGCTACTGTCAAAAATAAAAAAAGTCAATACAGAATGTATTGACTTTTTTTATTTAAGTATCTTGCCAGCCAAATGCGGATAACAAAAAATAATCTTTTTAAACGTCAAATTATTTTGTCAGAAATTGGTAAAATAGGGCAACAAAAACTTCAAGATGCCAGTGTTTTAGTTGTTGGTTGCGGAGGTTTGGGAAGTCCCGTTGCTGTTTATTTAGCATCAAGTGGCGTTGGTAAAATTCATTTAGTAGATTTTGATACTGTAGATATTTCTAATTTACACAGACAAGTTTTTTATAGCTTAGAGGATGTTGGCAAGTTTAAAGCAGCAGTTTTATCAGAATTTATAAAAAAAAGAGCAGCTTTTACAGAAGTAAGTTTTACCACCAAACCAATTACAAAAGAAAACGTTTTTGATTTAATTTCAGAATTTGATATTGTAGTTGATGGCACAGATTCTTTACCTACAAAGTATTTGTTAAATGATGCTTGTGTGCTTAAAAATAAACCACTGGTTTATGGATCTTTGTATAAATTTGATGGTTATGTTGCTAGCTTTAATGTTTTGCAAAAAGACGGAACTTATTCGGCAAATTTAAGAGATGCTTTTCCAGAAATGTCTGCAGATATACCTAACTGCTCAGAAATTGGCACAATGAATTCTATTGTTGGTCTGATTGCCTCGCAACAAATAAATGAAGTTTTAAAGCTGATAACAGGAATAGGAAAGCCATTAGCAAATGAATTATTGATTTACAATTCGCTTGAAAATACACAATTAAAAATGAAATTAAAAGGAACAATTTTAAAAGATAAGATTGCCAAAATTTTTAAACTACAAACCTATTTTGACGCAGCTTGTTCAGTACAAAATTTAGATTGGCAAATTTCTTCAGAAGATTTAAGACTGAAATTAAATGATGCAGAGATGGAATTGATTGCAGTTTTACCGAATTTAAAATTGCCTTTTAATGTGCATCAAACAATTCCTATTCATCAATTTGATGCTGACAAGTTTGATGTTGATTACACAAAAACCTACGTAATGGTTTGTCAACGAGGTTTTAATAGTTACAAAGCAACAAAATTGTTAAAAGAAAAGTATCCAAACTTAAATGTTTTAAATTTAAGTGGGGGTATATCTAGTTATAATAAGTAATATTTTAAATGGAAAAACCTTTCGATTTTTATAGTAAAGAAAAGTCAGAATTAGAAAAAGAAGCAACGCAATTAAAAAGAATATCTATAAACCTAAGTGTTTTTAGGTTTGGAGTATTTTTGACAACTTGTATTTTAATCTATCTTACCTTTGGTAGTTATCCAGATGTTTTTATCATCTCTTTTTTAGGTATTTTGTTATTTGGTTTTTTAGTTGTAAAACATTTAAATTTACAGAAATCAAGGGAAATAGTTGATTCTAAAATTAACATTAATAGGATAGAACTTGAGGTTTTAAATAGAAATTTTCATCAATTAGATTCGGGAGAAGAATTTGTCAATAAGACGCATTTTTACAGCCATGATATTGATTTATTTGGAGTTGGTTCTTTTTTTCAATATGCAAATAGAACTGTTACTATTGAAGGTAGAAAGTTGCTTGCAAATGCATTTACAGAAAACAAAATTAATGGTATTTTAGAAAAGCAAAACACTATTAAAGAACTGGCGAAAAAAGTAAAATGGAGACAACATTTTTCTGCTTTAGCAAGTTTAATTCCGACAAAAGATACTTCAGGTTTTATTACAGATTGGATACTTAATTATACGCCCGTTTTGTCTAAGTATCTTGCAAAAATTCAAATTGTATTTTCTATTATTTCTCTAAGTTTCATTGGCTTAATTTCTTTTGGTATTATTCCTTTTTCAATTTTATTAATTTGGTTTTTTATTGGGCTTTTTGTCACCGGAGTATTTTTGAAAAAAACGAGTAATTTATATTCAGATACAGACAAAGTTAGAGAAACTTTTAAGCAATATCATGTGCTGTTAAATGAGATAGAGAATGAATTTTTTTCATCTTTAGTTTTAAAAGAAAAACAAAAAATTATAAGTTCAGAAACTAAGAAAGCTTCTCTTATTTTTAAAGAATTTGCCAGAATATTAGATGCGTTCGATCAACGAAACAATATTTTAATTGCTGTTGTAGGAAATGGACTTTTTTTAACAGAAATTAATAATGCATGTAAGGTAGAAAAGTGGATTTCTAAATATAAACATACTGTAGAAAAATGGTTTTCTGTCGTTGCATTTTTTGACGCTCAAAATTCGTTAGCAAACTTTCATTTTAATCATACAACTTTCATCTTTCCTGAAATTATAATCGAAAAAGGAATTATAAAATCGACTAATTTAGGTCATCCTTTATTAAAGGTGGATAAAAGAATTGACAATGATTTTACTATTGATAAAGAACAATTTTTCATTGTTACAGGAGCAAATATGGCAGGGAAAAGTACCTTTTTAAGAACTGTTTCATTGTCTGTTGTAATGGCAAATTGTGGTCTGCCTGTTTGTGCTGAAAGCTTTAAATATTCGCCAATAAAATTGATTACTAGTATGCGAACAACAGATTCTTTAACGGAAGATGAGTCTTATTTTTATTCTGAATTAAAGCGTTTAAAGTTTATTGTTGACGAAATAAAAACAACAGATTATTTTATCATTTTAGATGAAATTTTAAAAGGAACAAATAGCAAAGACAAAGCAATTGGTTCTAAAAAGTTTTTAGAAAAATTAACGAAATCTAAATCTACAGGAATTATAGCAACGCACGATGTGAGTTTGTGTGAATTAGAAAACGAATTTCTTGATATTAAAAATTACTTTTTTGATGCAGAAATTTTAGATGAGGAATTGCATTTCGATTACACTTTAAAAAATGGAATTTGTAAAAACATGAACGCTTCTTTTTTATTAAGGAAAATGGAAATTGTTTAAATTTTATTCAAAATAGCAAGAGCCGTTTTTACGCTATCTATTCTAATAAATGTAATTAATAAGCGTAAACCGTTTTTAGATTCTTTCTCTTTCATCACACAACTTTTTGAATTTAGTTGCACGTATTTTAACATTCTTGTAAATGCGTCTGTATGGTAAAAATCACTTTGTTGATTGGATACAAAATAGCCCATCATTCTTTTTTGTTTTAGAATAATTTTCTCTAAACCGAGTTCTTTTGCTAACCATTTTATACGAACAGAATTCAATAAATCCTCTACTTGTGTTGGAATTTCTCCAAAACGATCGATAATTTCAGTCTCGAAAATTTGTAATTCTTCTTCTGTTTTTAGTTCACCTAACTTATTGTACAGACTTAATCTTTCTGTAATTGAATTGATGTAATCATCTGGGAATAAAATCTCAAAATCAGTATCAATAGTTACTTCTTTTACATATTCTTTTGGCTTTGAATTATCGGAAGGATACAATTCTTTAAATTCGTTTTCTTTTAATTCCTCGATAGCTTCTTGCAGTATTTTTTGATAGGTGTCAAATCCAATATCATTGATAAATCCACTTTGTTCACCACCTAACAAATCTCCTGCACCACGAATTTCTAAATCTTTCATGGCAATATTAATTCCGCTCCCTAAATCTGAAAATAAAACCAATGCTTCTATACGTTTCCTCGCATCATCAGTCATCATGTGGTAAGGGGGCGTAATAAAATAACAAAATGCTTTTTTGTTAGAACGACCAACTCTTCCTCGCATTTGGTGTAAATCTGAAAGTCCAAAATTATTAGCGTTATTTATAAAAATAGTATTCGCATTTGGCACATCTAAACCACTTTCTATTATTGTTGTAGAAACCAAAACATCAAATTCGCCACCCATAAAACCGAGCATTAATTGTTCTAGTTTTTTACCCTCCATTTGTCCGTGACCAACAGCAACTTTAGCGGAAGGAACTAATCTTTGAATTAAACCAGCAACTTCTTTTATGTTCTCTATTCTATTATGAAGAAAGAAGACTTGTCCTCTTCTTGAAATTTCGTAAGAAATAGCATCTCTTATTGTTTCTTCAGAAAAACGAATTACATTGCTTTCTATTGGGTGTCTGTTTGGTGGTGGCGTTTTTATAACTGATAAATCTCTTGCCGCCATTAAACTGAATTGTAAAGTTCTTGGAATTGGGGTTGCGGTTAATGTTAAAGTATCAACATTTTCTTTAAGTGTTTTTAATTTGTCTTTTACAGCAACACCAAATTTTTGTTCTTCATCAATAATTAATAAACCTAAATCTTTAAATTTTAAACGTTGATTTGTTAATTGATGAGTACCAATAATAATATCTACAGAACCATCGTTTACACCATTTATAGCCTCCGTTTTTTGCTTCGCAGTTCTAAATCGATTTAAATAATCAATCCTTACAGGGAAATCTTTTAATCTCTCTGTAAACGTTTTGTAATGTTGAAAAGCAAGAATGGTAGTTGGAACCAAAATTGCGACTTGTTTGCCATTATCTACCGCTTTAAAAGCAGCTCTCACTGCTACTTCTGTTTTACCAAAACCAACATCTCCACAAACCAATCTATCCATTGGTTGGGGTTTTTCCATGTCATTTTTTACATCTTGTGTTGATGTAAATTGGTCTGGGGTATCTTCATATATAAAACTGCCTTCGAGCTCATGTTGAATGTGTGTATCTGGTCCGAAAGCAAATCCTTTTTGAAGTTTTCTTTTTGCGTATAACTGAATTAAATTAAATGCAATATGTTTAACTCTAGCTTTAGTTTTTTGTTTAATTTTTTTCCAAGCACCAGAACCTAGTTTGTATATTTTTGGTGCTTTACCATCTTTTCCATTAAACTTAGAAATCTTATGAAGCGAGTGAATACTTACATATAAAATATCTCTTTCTCCATAAACAAGTTTTATCGCTTCTTGCTTATTTCCTTGTACATCAATTTTTTGCAAACCACCAAATTTTCCAACTCCATGATCCATGTGCGTAACATAATCACCAATTTCTAATTTGGTTAATTCTTTAATAGTGATTGCTTGTTTTTTAGCGTACCCATTTTTTAATCTGAATTTATGGTAACGTTCAAATATTTCATGGTCTGTATAGCAAACTAATTTATTATCTAAGTCTACAAATCCTTTATATAATGGAAAAACGACCGTTTCATAATGAACATCTCGTTCAGTATCATCAAAAATATCGTGAAAACGTTTTGCCTGTTGGTCATTTGCACAAAAGATATAATTAGTAAACTTGGCCTGATGATATTCTTCTAAATTGTCTATTAATAAATCGAATTGCTTGTTAAATGAAGGTTGTGGAATTGTATTGAATTCAATTTTTTGATTTTCCGATTTTTGACTCCCAAAATTAACCAACGTAAAGTCTTGTAATTGTTGTCTAATAAAATCGCCATTACAAAACAATTCTTCTGGTTTCGCATGTTTTATTTCTTTGGTTAAATCTTTGAAAGCCTCTTTGGATTTTTCAAAGAAAGTATCTAGGTTGCCAACTAATAAATCGATGTTTTTTGCGAAAATTATTGTTTTTGAAGAAATATACTTTAGAAAACTCTCTCTATTTTCTTCTGATGTTTTGTTTTCGACATTAGGCATGATAGAAACCTTATTCAGTTTTGATGTTGAAAGTTGTGTTTCTACATCAAAAGAACGAATACTTTCTATTTCATTGCCAAAAAACTCAATTCTGTATGGTTCGTTATTAGAAAAAGAAAACAAATCTATAATTCCTCCACGTACAGAAAAATCTCCTGGTTCTGTGACAAAATCCACCCGTTTAAATTTGTATTCAAATAAAACTTCATTTACAAAATCTAAAGATAAATTTTCGCCAACCGTTACTTTTAGTGTGTTTTTTTCTAATTCTTTTTTTGTAACTACTTTTTCAAAAAGAGCTGTTGGATAGGTGATAATTACGGCAGGTTTTTTACGAGAGTTAATTCTATTTAAGACCTCAGAACGTAATAAAACATTTGCATTGTCCGTTTCTTCAATTTGATATGGTCTTCTGTAGGATCCGGGATAAAACAGTACATTTTTTT
>JAQXAP010000134.1 GCA_029252865.1 Polaribacter sp. | reverse complement strand
TATTTAGTTAAAAATCCGTTAACTCTTGCTTCTTTTATAACTGCAGAAATACCTTTTCTGTTTATATTTTTTAAAGCTGATGCAGATACCTTTAAAGTAATCCATTTATCTTCTTCTGGGATGTAAAAACGCTTGGTCATTAGATTAGCGTCAAACTTTCTCTTGGTTCTATTTAAGGCGTGAGAAACATTGTTCCCAACCATTGCTTTTTTTCCTGTTAATTCACAAACTCTAGACATCTTTTCGACAGTATTTATAGTGTTATCTCTAAACGAGGTGCAAATGTACAAATAAATCTAAATTTGAACAAAACAATTTCATATATTTTTAAAGAATTTCTTTTTGCAGAATTTCTAATGATTTGCTTACTGTTCTATGAATTACTTTTTCTCGAGGTTGGCCAAAATTAAACTCTTGCACAATCTCTTTAGTATCCGATACAAAAGCAATAAATACAACGCCAACGCTTTTATCGGTATCATCTTTTGTTGGACCTGCATTACCCGTTACTGCTATTGCATAATTTGTTTGTAGTTTTTCTTTAACACCTTTGGCCATTTCTAAAGCCACTTGTTTACTAACAACAGTGTGTTCTTTAATAGTTTCTGAGCATACATCCAACAAATTCATCTTAGCATCTGCAGAATATGCTACCAAACTTCCTTTATAATAAGAAGATGAACCTGCTACTGAAACTAATGTTGCTGCAATTTTACCCCCTGTTAAACTTTCTGCAGTAGAAATGGTAGTATTACTTTTAAGCAACAGTTCGCCTACTCTTTTTTCTAAAGAACGATCATCATCCATACCTGTAATGATCTCTGGAATTAGTTTGTACAGAGCTTTCACTTCTTTATCGAGTTCTTTTTCAAGTGTTTCTTTATGCTCACCTTTAGCAGATAAACGTAATCTCACTCTACCAAATGATGGCAAATAAGCTAGCTTAATAAAAGGTGGTAAGTTGTTTTCGAAATCTTCAATTCTCTCCGCAATAGTGCTTTCTCCCACGCCATAAGTCATAATTGTCTTATGAATAATAACAGGTAATTTAAATTGCTTTTGAATTCTTGGTAAAACTTGATTGGTCATTAAACCTTTCATTTCGTATGGCACTCCAGGAAGTGACACAAAAACTGTCTCGTTCTCATAAAACCACATTCCTGGAGCTGTACCAAAATCGTTTTGCAAATACGTAGCTTTTGAAGGCAATTGTGCTTGTGTGCGTTGAATTTCTCTAAACGGGTGATTCATCTTTTTAAAGAGCCCTTTTATATGCGCTATAACTTCTGGATATTCTCTAACCTTATCATCATTAAAAAAGCTTGCAATTGTTTTTTTTGTGATATCATCTTTTGTTGGCCCTAAACCACCGGTAATAATAACAATATCTACTCTTTCTTGGGCTTCTTTAAACGCATTTAGAATATGTTGCTTATCATCTTGTATAGACGTTATTTGATATACTGAAACCCCTATTTTATTTAACTGCTGTCCAATCCATTGTGAATTAGTATCTACAATTTGACCTATCAGTATTTCATCGCCAATAGTAATTATTTCTGCTTTCATATTTTTTCTTTTCAATTAGCCAAAAACCAAAGTTTTAAAAATATAGAGTATTTAGTAAGTATTTAAAACTAACTATTACTTACTTAACTCTAATGTTAAAAGCTTCTTTTTCTGCAAGAACTCCCTTTAAAACATCATTTTCTAAAACCTTACCAACTCCTGCTGGCGTTCCTGTAAAAATGATATCTCCTTTTTTTAAGGTAAAATATTGAGAGACATAGGAAATTATTTCATCGATAGGCCACAACATTGCATTTGTATTTCCATCTTGAACAATCTCGTCATTTTTATATAATTGAAATTTTAAATTTTCTAAATCAAATTCTTCCTTCGCATAAAATTCACCTACAACTGCGCTCCCATCAAATGCTTTAGCTTTTTCCCAAGGCAATCCTTTTTCTTTGCATTTTGCTTGCACATCTCTAGCCGTAAAATCGATTCCTAAACCAATTTCATCATAATACTTATGTGCAAACTTGGCATCTATGTGTTTACCGACTTTATTAATTTTTACCAAAACTTCCACTTCATAATGAACATCATTAGAGAATGGAGGAATAAAAAAGGGATTTTTTCTTGGTAAAATAGCTGAATCTGGCTTTAAAAAAACAACAGGATTTTCTGGTTTTTCATTGACTAATTCTTCTATATGTTTTGCGTAGTTGCGCCCAATACAGATTATTTTCATCCGCAATTACTAACTCTAAATTCGTAATTATTATTTTTATTGTCTGAAAACTAATAGCTATCGACTGCTATCTATATTATTCTCCTGCTTCTGGAAAAACAATTGCTCTATTTCCTGAAACGATTATCTGCTGGTTTAAATGGTTTTTTACCGCCTTTGCCAACACTAATTTTTCTATATCCGCACCAATTATTTTTAAAGTTGTTGGTGTACTTTCATGCGTAACAGGTTTTACATCTTGCTCTATTATAGGACCTTCATCTAAATCTACTGTTGCGTAATGCGCTGTTGCCCCTATTAACTTTACACCTCTCTCATATGCTTTTCTGTAAGGATTTGCTCCCTGAAAAGCCGGTAAAAATGAATGATGAATATTAATAATTCGTTCGGGATAATGGTTGATAAAATCAGAAGATAATATTTGCATATATCTAGCCATAATTACCAAATCTACTTTATTTGTATCTAATAGTTCTTTTACCTGAGCTTCTTGAACCTTTTTTGTTTCTTTTGTAATGGGTAAATGGTAAAAGGGCACATTAAACATATCTGCAATATGTCTTAATTTATTGTGATTACTAATAACCATTGTTACATTGCAATTTAAACGCCCCTCATGAGCACGTTCTAACAAATCATATAAATTATGACTTGTATGCGAAACCATAATTGCAACATTCTGTTTTTTATCTCCATAATTAACAGACCAATCAAAATTCAAAGGCTTAGCCAATTCTAAAAAACTATTTTCTAATTCGTTTTTAGTTAAATTTATTCCATTGGCATTTAAACGCACTCTCATAAAATAAGTATCCTCAATAGAATTTACATATTGCTGACAACTTAAAATATTAAATCCTTTTTCATAAAAGAAATTAGTAATTTTGGCTACCAATCCTTTTTGATCTGGACATTTTATTAAAAAAGTAACTATTTGTGATTTCATACTAATTAATTATAAATTGCTAATTTCAACAAATGTTGATTGGCTATGGTATCCATTTTTTAGGAAAATTTGGTTTTCTTTTTTCTAGAAAAGCATCTCTTCCTTCTTTTGCTTCATCAGTCATATACGCCAAACGTGTTGCTTCACCTGCAAAAACTTGTTGACCAACCATCCCATCATCCGTTAAATTCATTGCGAATTTTAACATTTTTATGGAAGTTGGACTTTTTTCTAAAATTTCTTGCGCCCACTCATAGGCAGTAGACTCCAATTCTTTATGAGGAATAACAGCATTTACCATCCCCATTTCATACGCTTCTTGAGCTGAATAATTTCTTCCTAAAAAGAAAATTTCTCTTGCTTTTTTTTGTCCAACCATTTTTGCCAAATAAGCAGAACCATAACCACCGTCAAAAGAAGTTACATCTGCATCTGTTTGTTTAAAAATAGCATGTTCTTTACTTGCCAAGGTCATGTCACACACAACGTGGAGGGAGTGACCTCCACCAACAGCCCAGCCCGGGACAACGCAAATAACAGCTTTAGGCATGAAACGAATCATACGCTGAGCATCCAGAATATT
>JAQXAP010000120.1 GCA_029252865.1 Polaribacter sp. | reverse complement strand
AAAAAAAGTCGACATAAAATAAATAACATGCAAAACAAAGGACTTATCAAATTATTCGCAATCCTTTTTGGATTAGTGAGTTTATACCAATTATCATTTACATTTTTAGCCAACAAGGTTGAAGATAACGCAGTAACCTATGCTGAAAATAAAGCTACGAATAATGATGCAAGACAGAAAGCTGTATTTGAAAGAAAATACTTAGATAGCGTTTCTAACAAAGAAATCATTGACTTAGGCGTTACAACTTACACGTACAATGATCTTAGAGAAAAAGAGATGAATCTAGGATTAGATTTAAAGGGTGGTATTAATGCTATCTTACAAGTTTCTGTAAAAGAAGTATTAAAAAGCTTAACAAACGATTCTAAAAATGTTGTTTTTAACCAAGCATTAGCAGCGGCTGATGAAGCGCAAAAAGACGACAACGCTAATTATTTAGATATCTTCTTTGAAGAATTTGAAAAAATTGCAGGGACAACTAAGTTAAGTGATCCCTCTATTTTTGGGACGAAAGCTTTAAGTGAAAAAATAACGTTTAACGAAGCGAACGCTACCGTTAAAGAAACTTTACAAGAAGAAATTAATAGTTCTATTATTACAACGCTAGAAGTTTTAAGAAGTAGAATTGATAAATTTGGTGTTTCGTCTCCAAAAATCCAACGAATTGGAAACTCAGGAAGAATTCAAATTGAATTACCTGGAGCAAAAGACATTGAGCGTGTTACAAAGTTAATTACAAGTAAAGCTGAATTACAATTTTGGGAAGTATACACAAATGCAGAAGTTCAAAATTTCTTTTTTACTGCAAATACTAAAGTTGCTGAATTATTAAAAGATACTTCAGTAATTGAAAAAGCAATCGATTCTACTAAAAAAGATGATATTGATGATTTATTAGGTGAAACTAAGGACTCTACGAGCGTAAATCAAAAAAACCTTTTTACTTATTTATTTCCTAATGTAGCGCAATCTCAACAGCAAATGAGCTCTTTAGTTGCACAAGCTAAAGTTATAGATACTGCAACTATTAATGGCTTATTAAACAGAAAAGAAGTTAGAGCTTTATTACCTAAAGAAATAAAATACGTTAAGTTCTTATGGGATTATAAATCTAATAAAGGAAGTGACGGAACAGAATTGATTGGTCTATACGCAATTAAAGGAAGTAGAAAAGGAAAAGCTACCATTGAAGGTGACGTTATTTTAGATGCCTCTCAAGTTTTTGATCAATTAAATAAGCCAGAAGTTAGTATGACTATGAATAGTTCAGGTACTAAACAATGGGCTAAAATGACTACTGATAATCAAGGAAAATTTGTAGCTGTAGTTTTAGATAACTATGTATACACCGCACCATCTGTTAATACTCCAATTACAGGAGGAAGAACTTCTATTTCTGGTGGAAGTATGACTATTGAAGAAGCAGAAGATATTGCCACAGTATTAAAAGCAGGTAAATTACCAGCTGCTGCAAGAATGATTCAAGCACAAATCGTTGGACCTTCATTAGGACAAGAGGCAATTGATGCAAGTTTCATTTCTTTTGGATTAGCTATTTTATTGGTATTGCTTTGGATGACTTTATATTATGGAAAAGCAGGTTTATATGCTGACATTGCATTAGTTGTCAACATCTTATTTATCTTCGGAATATTAGCTTCTTTTGGAGCTGTATTAACATTACCTGGTATTGCTGGTATTATCTTAACGATAGGTATGTCTGTTGATGCAAACGTGATTATTTTCGAAAGAATTAAAGAAGGATTATTTAAGAAAAAAGGGTTGAGCCAATCTGTAGACGAAGGTTTCTCTATAAAAGGAGCTTTATCTGCAATTATTGATGCAAACATTACAACCTTATTAACAGGTATTATTTTATTTGTTTTTGGTACAGGACCAATTAAAGGTTTTGCCTTAACGTTAATGATTGGTATTGGTACCTCATTATTTACAGCTGTATTTATTACACGTATCTTAATTGACAAAGCAGTTACTAACGGATCTAAATTAACGTTTAACACTTCTATTTCTAAAGGATGGTTCCAAAACATTAATATGGAATTCTTAAGAAAGCGTAAAATTGCCTACATCATTTCTGGTGCAATTATTATTGCAGGTATTGTTTCTATATTCTCAATCGGATTAAAACAAGGAGTTGATTTTAAAGGAGGTCGTTCTTACGTCGTTCGTTTTGATCAACCAATAAGCGCCACAGATGTTGCAGGAACTTTAAAAAGTGCATTTGGTACATCTCCAGAGGTAAAAACATATGGTTCTGATAATCAATTAAAAATTACAACTGTTTATAAAATTGATGAAGAAGGGCAAGAAGTAGATGATGAAGTTCAAAAAACTTTATTTAAAGGATTAAAATCATATTTAGGAAACATTACTTACGAAAACTTTAAACCAGGTTTCGAAAAGCAAGGTGCAGGTGTAATGAGTTCTATTAAAGTAGAGCCTTCAATTGCAGATGATATTAAAACATCAGCATTATACGCTGTCTTCGGTTCGTTACTAGTAGTATTCTTATACATATTATTACGTTTTAGAAAAGTATCTTTCTCTATTGGAGCTGTAGCTGCAGTTTTCCATGATGTATTAATTGTATTAGGTGTATTCTCTATTACATATAGCTTTATGCCATTCGATATGGAAATAGGTCAATCCTTTATCGCGGCAATTCTAACAGTAGTTGGTTACTCTCTAAATGATACCGTGGTAATTTTTGATAGAATTAGAGAATTTTCAGACACTCATAAAGGATGGAAATACAGCCAGGTTGTAGATGGTGCTTTAAGCTCTACTTTAGGAAGAACAATAAACACTTCTTTAACAACATTGTTTGTTATGGTAATCATCTTCTTATTTGGAGGAGATTCGATTAAAGGATTTATGTTTGCTCTAATTGTAGGTGTAGCAGTAGGTACATATTCATCATTATTTGTAGCAACTCCAATAATGTATGATACTTCTAATAAAGAAGAAAAGAATAAATAAAATTCTTTAAACATAAATAAAGACCCGTTTTCTTATGTGACACTTAACTAGTTAAGCACAAGAAAACGGTTTTTTCATTAAACAAATAGATATTATATTTACACTGTAATGGGCATTATAAAACTTCAAAATCTGTACTTTAAACCTTACATTAGGGAGGAAGAAATCGCGAAAATTGTAAAACAATTAGCAAAACAAGTAAAAGCAGATTTACCAAAAGGAGAAATTCCTGTTTTTGTTGGAATTTTAAATGGCTGTTTTCTTTTTGCTGCAGATTTTATAAGAGAATTTAATGGAAACTGCGAAATTTCATTTGTAAAACTAGCGTCTTATGATGGCACTGCTTCAACAGAAAAAGTAAAACAATTAGTAGGTATTAATGAAGACTTAACAGGAAGAACCGTCATAATCCTAGAAGATATTATTGATACAGGAAATACGCTTCAAGAAATTTATAATATCTTTAGAAACAAAAACTTAAAACAACTAAAAGTTGCTACGTTATTTTTTAAACCAGATGTATTTAAAAAAGAGCTTCCAATAGATTATATCGGACAAAATATTGAAGATAAATTTATTGTTGGTTACGGATTAGATTATAACGGTTTAGGCCGAAATTACCCAGCAATTTATCAACTATCAACAAAACCAACAATGAAAAATATTGTATTATTTGGCCCTCCAGGAGCGGGAAAAGGAACACAAGCAGAGTTTTTAAAAGATATGTACAATTTAGTACATATATCAACAGGAGATGTATTTCGTTTTAATATCAAAAACCAAACTGAATTAGGCTTATTAGCGAAAAAGTATATGGATGAAGGAGATTTAGTTCCAGATGAAGTAACTATTAATATGCTAAAAGCAGAAGTTGAGAACAATATAGGTGCTAACGGTTTCATTTTTGACGGTTTCCCCAGAACACAATCTCAGGCAGAAGCCTTAGATGAATTCTTAGCTAAAAAAGGGGAACAAATAAACGGAATGGTAGCTTTAGAAGTTTCTGAAGACATCTTAGTTACGCGTTTACTTGAAAGAGGAAAAACAAGTGGAAGATTAGATGATACTGATGAAGGGAAAATTAGAAATCGTTTTAATGAGTACAATACAAAAACAGCCATTTTAAAAGATTATTTTAACGATCAAGATAAATACTATGGGGTGAACGGTGTGGGCTCTATTGAAGAAATTACACATCGTATTTCTCAAGTGTTTAATAAACTTTAAAAAGGTAATTTTTAAAACCGTTTAGTTGTTTAATGTTATTAAAAAATAAACAAATAAGCGCAAATAAATAAAAAATGACTGAAGGAAATTTTGTCGACTACATAAAAATATACGCTTCTTCCGGAAAAGGCGGACAAGGTTCTATGCACTTACATAGAGAAAAGTTTATTACCAAAGGTGGGCCTGATGGTGGAGATGGCGGTCGAGGAGGACACATAATTCTACGTGGTAATAAAAATATGTGGACATTATTTCACTTAAAATTCAAACGTCACTTTAGAGCAGAAAGCGGTGGTGGTGGAAGTGCAAGTAGAAGTTCTGGGGCAGATGCACAAGATATTTTTATTGATGTTCCTTTAGGTACAATTATAAAAGATGCAGATACAGATGAAGTAATTTTGGAAATCACGGAAGATCAAAAAGAAGTAGTTTTATTAAGAGGTGGAAAAGGTGGACTTGGAAACTGGAATTTTAAATCTTCTACAAATCAAACCCCAAGATATGCACAACCAGGAATGGATGGTTCTGATGGTTGGTTTAGAATGGAACTTAAGTTATTGGCTGATGTTGGTTTAGTTGGTTTTCCAAATGCTGGAAAGTCTACTTTATTGTCAGTTCTAACAGCTGCAAAACCAAAAATAGCAGATTATGCTTTTACGACACTTAAACCTAATTTAGGTATTGTAGAGCACAGAAATCATAAAACATTTGTAATTGCAGATATCCCTGGAATTATAGAGGGTGCTGCTGAAGGAAAAGGATTAGGACATCGCTTTTTACGCCATATAGAGCGTAACTCCGCATTGTTATTCTTAATTCCTGCAGATAGTGATGATATTAACAAAGAATATGGAATTCTTTTAAATGAGCTCAAAAAACACAATCCGGAGTTATTAGATAAAGACAGATTATTGGCTATTACTAAAACAGATATGCTAGATGATGAATTAGAAGCAGAAATTAAAGCTGAATTACCGGAAGGTGTAGACACTTTATTTATATCATCTGTTGCTCAAAAAGGATTGCAAGAATTAAAAGATAAACTTTGGACTATGTTAAACCCAGAAGAATAAGATTATTTTATAGAATTCAACAAAAACTCATTTTAGATTCTCTCAAAACTGGAATCTAAAATGAGCTTTTTTTACTGTAAACGGATACTTCTATAAAGAATCACAGAAAATAAATTACGCCAGTCAATTCTTATAACTTAATGCGAATTGGTAAACTATATTTTATGGTAACAGGAATTCCTCTTTTATTTGCTGCATGTATTTTAGGCAATTTCGCAACACTTTCTCGAAGTAAACTATCTAAATGCGGTAGTACTTTTTTTATGTTATTTGAAGATTGAATAGCATCTAAAGTAAAAATACCTTCAGAATTTATAATCAAATCAACATAAATTAGTTCATCAATAGAATCTTTTATTATAAATGTATGCTTTAGTAACTCTGCTCCTATTTTTTGGTGAATGGTTGTTCTAAAACAATCGGTTTTTTCGGTTTTATCGATAATAGAATCACAAACTTTAAAAGAAGGAAATGTATCTACAGAGGAGAAATCTACACTAGTATTTAAAACAATGTTTTTATCATTTTTTAAAAACGAGATTTTATCACATGATGTCATAAAAAAACTAATGAAGAGAAAAGATAAAACTCGTGCAAGCATACTTTTATTTATTGCGTGAATTTACTAAATTTTGCGGACTTCTATTCTAAACTTTGTCCTCTCATAAAATACATCATTTTAATCTCTTTTATTCTTCCTTTTATAAAATCCGTGATCACTATATCCTTGTCCATAAAACGGTCTAAATATTTTATATAATGATTGTAAGCAATTTTTTTATCTTTATAATAATCATCAGATAATTTTGCGTATTGGTAAAGAGCTTTATAATTCTTTATATTTTCTTTAAAAGCTTTATCAAAATAGAAAAGAGCTTGTTTAGCTTTTTTCAATTCATAATTCACAGTGGCTAAACTATAAAATTCTTCGTCTCGTTTTTCTTTACCTATATGTGTTGCCATTCTGTAAAACGTTTCTGCATCTTTAAATTTCTTCTCTTTTGATGCGATATGACCACGATAAGTAAAAGATTTATAATTATCCTTATCTATATAGTATAACTTTCTAAAATATTCATCTGCTTTATTCAAACTATCTAAATTGTAGTATGATCGACCTAACATCGAAGCAACATAAGTGTCATTCTTTAAAACAGAGTCTAATTTTAATAAAGATACAATTGCAACTTGATATTTCTTATCTCTATATAATTGATTAATATTCAGTTTATTCAAAGCAATATGATTGCTATCAATTAGAAGTCCTTTATTTACAAATATTTGAGTAGAATCTTTGTCATTTAATTTATTAAAACTTGATGCTAGCCTTATAATTGATTTTAAGTGAGTAGAGTCTTTAGAATGAGAATCTAAAAAACTATTTATCATTCTATCTCTATCATTTATTATAGAAAAAGAAAGACCTAATTGATATGAATAATTAGCGTTTAATGAATCTTTTTGTTTCAACCCTTTAAAGATTGAAATTGCTTTCTCTGCATTTTTATTCTTTAAATACAATTTTCCTAATTGATATTTTAATACCAAGTTTAATGAATCTTTAGTCAAAATAGCTTCATATATATTGATAGTTTTACTCGGTTTATTTATTTTTAAATAAGCTTTTGCTAATTTCAATTTCGCTTTATAATCTTTTTTATAAACCAATGCTTTCTCTAAAAACAAAATAGCCTTTGCATAATTATCGATAGATTCATAAATAACAGCAGTTTTGTAGTTTGATAAAAACGAAGATTTTTCAATTTTATCTAATTGAGATAGAGCTAATTTATATCGACCTCTTTCAAACAAACTATCTACCCTAGAAAAAGTCGAGGTTTGCGCCCCGACTTTTAAAACTCCAAATAACAATAAAATTAAAATTTTGCTTTTCATAGAAATTTATTTTTATCCTGCTATAGTAGTAAAGGAATAGCATACTTTACAGCTACTTTTTTTCCATTATTTTCTCCTGGAATCATTTTTGGTAAAGTATTCATTACCCTAATAACCTCGTTTTTAATATCTATATGAGGTGCTCTTGCATTTACATCTACAACATTACCTTCATCATCAATTATAAAACCAATAAACACTCTTTTTTTACCAGAATCTAAACCAAGAGTATTTGATAAATCGTGATCAAAATTTTTACTAAAATGTGTTTGTACCATTTTAGAAAAACAATCTTTATCTCCTTGATCGCAGCCCGGATATATTGGCGCTTTATTTACTGACATAAATGAAACTCCTAGTTCTCTATTTTTGGCATTCAATGATTCCTTTAATTGTTTATTTTCTTGAATCAATTGATCTAATTTGTCTTTATTGGATTTTGAAGTACAAGAAGTATAAAAAAGCATACTTGCTAATAAAGGCATTAATAATAAATACTTTAACTGATTGATTTGTTTTGATTGTGTTTTCTTGATCATAATAATTCTCTTTTTAATAAATGTTTGATTATAAAATTGATTGACAAATGCAATGCTTTCAACCTGAAAAAAGTTAGATAGCAAATTGTTGATATAACTTTCTTTTGTTTCTGACTTTGCAGCTACTTCGTCAGAAATATACTCGTGCACTAGGGTTATTCTTTTTTGATACAGAAAAATCATTGGATTAAACCACATCATAATTTTTAAAAACTCAAAGAATAATAAATCTAAAGAATGCTTTTGTTTACTGTGCACCAATTCGTGTTCTATAACTTGCGCTTGATGAGATTCTGGAATTTTTTTTCCTAAAAAGATAAAGTTGAAAAAAGAAAACGCCTTGGTTTGATTTGGCAGTAATACTAAAGTATAACCCGTTCTCTTAAAAACTTCGTACTTTGAAATTAGTGTAACTATTTTATATAATTTAACGAGAAACAGCAACGAGAAAAAACTTACTCCTAGCCAAAATAAAACAACTGTATAATTTATCGATTGATAAAAACTTGTTTCTTGAATAACTTTATCTGGAGATAAAACTATCTCGGGTAGATGAATACTAAAGTCCTCTGACACTGCTCTCTGTAAAGTCGGGATTTTAATAAATGGTAAAATGAAAGATAAAATTGGCGTACTAATTAAATACCATCTGTTTTTAGTAAAAAAGGTTTCCTTACTCAGAAAGAAATCATAGATAGCTAAAAATAATACTTGAAATAATATGACTTGTAAAATATAATTTATCATCGCTTTTTTTTAATGTTAATACTGTCATTGTGAAATGAGTCTTTTCAAAAAACTGAGAAATATAAGATTACTCTTTATTCCTCATCAGAATGACTGGGATTGAGAAACTGAATGCTCTTACTTTTTCTTATTCACTTCCTTTAAAATAGATTCTAATTCAGTAACATCCATTTTATTTTCTTTCACAAAAAAAGAAACCATACTTTTAAAAGAACCATTAAAATAACCATTCATTAATTTGTGTAAACTTTGATTACTATATGCTTCTTTTTCAATTACTGGGTAATAAATAAATCCTCTTCCTAAAGGTTTATGCCCAACAAAATTTTTATTTTCTAAAATTCTTACAATGGTAGAAACTGTATTATATGCTGGTTTTGGTTCTGGCAATTTGTCTATTACTTCTTTTACAGAAGCCTCTTGTAAATCCCACAAAACTTTCATAATCTGCTCTTCTGCTTTTGTTAATTGTTTGCTCA
This sequence comes from Polaribacter sp., assembly GCA_029252865.1. Classification (GTDB taxonomy): domain Bacteria; phylum Bacteroidota; class Bacteroidia; order Flavobacteriales; family Flavobacteriaceae; genus Polaribacter. The sequence goes on along the minus strand of JAQXAP010000120.1, from coordinate 9,399 downwards.
TGATTTCAACTAATTTTTTAGTTCAACATGGCAAATATAACTAAATATATAGTTTAAACTATATGTAACAAAGAATATCTATATTCGTTATTATAATAAATACATGTTGTGGTTAGTTAACTGCAACTGTTATAATATTTATAAATACTATGGAAATATTTTTATTAGTTGTTGGCTTCGTATTCGTGTGCTTAGGTATTATTGGATCATTTTTACCAATATTACCAGGACCTTTAACAGGTTGGTTTGGCTTATTACTATTACACACCACCTCCACTATTCCCATGGATTGGCCTTTTCTAGGAATCACTTTAGCTTTGGCAATTATAATATTTATTCTAGATTATTTTATACCTGCAATAGGCACGAAACGCTTTGGTGGTACAAAATATGGCGTGTATGGCACCACAATAGGTTTAATTATTGGCTTGATCTCTCCTATTCCTTTTGGTATGTTGTTAGGTGCTTTTTGCGGCGCTTTTATTGGAGAATTAATCTTCGACAGCAAAGATACTAAGAGAGCTTTAAAAGCATCTTTCGGCGCTTTTCTTGGATTTTTAGCGTCTACAACAATTAAGTTTTCAATTGCTGTAGTATACTTTATCTTTTTTATCATTGAGTTCTGGGAATATAAAAGCATTTTCTTTTAGAAGCTACTTGATACATTTCATAATTGATTTTGTGATATAAAACTCAAACAAATGCTAAAATCAGGGCAAAACCTTCTACCGCACTAATTAGATTTAAAAAAATTATAGCAAAAAAAAAGCGTCCCATTTCAGGGAAGCTTTCCATTGGTTAACAAAACCACGGCGATTTTAAAAAAACGCCAAAACAACACAACTAATACTGCCCTAACAAAAAGCAGCCGACAAATATACAATGTTTTTTCATATTCAGAAAATAACTTATACTTTTTTATTTTATTCTCAATTGTCTATTCATTCAAAGCATTGTATCTTTGCTTGCTTTAATAAATATCAGAAAATTTAGACATTCCAATGCAATTATCAGAACAAGAAGTTGTACGTAGAGAAAAACTAGTAAAACTACGTGCTTTAGGCATCAATCCTTATCCTGCAGATTTATATCCAATAGATTCAAACTCAACTGAAATAAAGGAAAATTACTCTGAAGGTAAAAAAGTTATTATTGCAGGTAGGTTAATGTCTATTAACATACAAGGAAAAGCTTCTTTTGCACAATTACAAGATGGGGAAGGTAGAATTCAAATCTATTTTAACAGAGATGAAATTTGTTCTGGCGAAGATAAATCGCTTTATAATGATGTTTTCAAAAAATTATTAGATTTAGGTGATTTTATAGGTATTGAAGGTGAATTGTTTACAACTAAAGTTGGGGAAAAAACAGTTAAAGTTGAATCTTTTAAATTATTGAGTAAAGCATTAAAACCTCTACCAATGCCAAAGGTAAAAGACGGTGTAACTTATGATGCTTTTACAGATCCAGAAATGCGTTACAGACAACGTTATGCTGATTTAGTTGTAAATCCACATGTGAAAGAGGTATTCGTTAAGAGAACAAAATTGTTTAACGCCATGCGTTCTTTCTTTAATGAATCTGGCTATTTTGAAGTTGAAACTCCAATTTTACAGCCAATTCCTGGAGGTGCAGCCGCAAGGCCTTTCATTACACATCACAACTCATTAGACATTCCATTATACATGAGAATTGCGAATGAATTGTATTTAAAAAGATTAATTGTTGGAGGTTTTGATGGTGTTTATGAATTCTCTAAAAACTTTAGAAACGAGGGAATGGACAGAACCCATAACCCTGAATTTACAGCCATGGAAATCTATGTTTCTTACAAAGATTACAATTGGATGATGGATTTTTGTGAGCAACTTTTAGAACATTGTGCAATTGCTGTGAACGGAACATCTGAAGCTACTTTTGGTGAGCACAAAATTAACTTTAAAGCACCATATGCCAGAGTAACGATGGCAGAATCTATAGAACATTTTACAGGTTTTGATATTACAGGAAAAACAGAAGATGAAATAAGAGACGCTGCAAAAGGCATGAATATTCCTGTTGACGAAACAATGGGTAAAGGAAAATTAATTGATGAAATTTTTGGTGAAAAATGTGAAGGAAATTATATTCAACCAACTTTTATTACAGATTATCCTAAAGAAATGTCTCCGCTTTGTAAAGAGCACAGGGACAATCCAGAATTAACTGAACGTTTTGAATTAATGGTTTGTGGTAAAGAAATTGCAAATGCATATTCTGAATTAAATGATCCTATTGATCAACGTGAGCGTTTTGAACACCAGTTAAAATTAGCACAAAAAGGAGACGATGAAGCAACTGAATTTATTGATGAAGACTTTCTGCGCGCATTAGAATATGGTATGCCTCCAACATCTGGAATGGGTATCGGAATGGACCGTTTAATTATGTTCTTGACCAACAACCAATCAATACAAGAAGTTTTATTTTTCCCTCAAATGAGACCAGAAAAAAAATCTTCTTCTATCGAATTAAATGATGATGAAAAAGCTGTTTTAGCAATTATTGCGAAAGCAGAAAAAATAGATTTGAACTCATTAAAGGTTCAATCTGGATTATCTAATAAAAAATGGGATAAAACAATTAAAGGTTTGACTAAAAATAACGTTGCTAAAGTTTCTAAAACAGACGAAGGTTTATTTGTTGAAGCTTTATAAAATAATTGTTATTGTAGATTAATTTTTAATCCAATAGAAAAAAATTTACTCTTACAAATACAAAGAAAAATATTGAAAAGGAATTACAGAGATGTAGTTCCTTTTGCTTTTATAAATTAATTTGTTTCTAATCGAAAAAAATTAGAACTTTATTTACCTCTAATAAAAGTCTACTATATAAAAATATACCAGTATTAAAGTTGAATACCATTATGAGTAATTTATCAGATATTAACAATCAAATACATAATGTCTTAAATTTTAAAGAACTTGTTTCAACACCTTTTCAAGGAAAGATTAATGCAATGTGTTGGTCTCGTAATCTTATCGGTGATTTTTCTGAAATTGTTAAAAAAGTAGTCATAAACAAAAATATAGTAGAACTTGATATAGAAGAACTTCACGAACTTGATTTAAGTGCACAAGGTAAGCTTGCTCGTAAAATTCTTTTGAATGACATGAATTCATTAAAGGTACACGGAGCATCTCCAACACTTAATATTATTAAAAATTATGATAGAGATGATGCCTTTCCGTTTTTTCCAACAGATGTTTATTCTTTTCATGTAGATCGTTCTCCGATACCAACTAACACTTTTTTATGCACCTATCATGGAGCATCGAGTGAAATTTTACCAAACTCACAAGCCATACAAAAAATACGAATTCCGAAAATACGTGCTGAGCTCAAAAAATTATATGGTGAGAGTGATAAAGGTTTTGAATCTTTTTTAACTGATTATTTCTTTGATTTACACTATCAATCAAAACCAGATGCACAAATCATTAATTTAGGAATTGGTAACTTATGGAAGTTAGCGATAGATCATCCAAAAAGTAGAGTTCTTCCTTGCCTTCATCGTGCTCCAAAAGAAAAAAATGGAGAAAACCGATTAATGATAATCTGTTAAATATAAAAGTCATAATATAGGATTTAAATTTTTACGTCGATATGATCAAAAAATATTAAAAAGAAAAATCACCAAAAACGCAGTAATCAAAATTACTACGCCTATACTTATTACTATTTGTATCGTTTATCTCTCAAAAAATTAGTTAAATAACTACCCTTTAAACTTCATTCCTAAATGCACCAACTTCTTAGTTTCATAGAAATCTTCTTCAAAATAATCTGATAAATTATAAATTGTAGCAGAAGTATATAATTTTAACTCTTCAGATAAATCACCGCCTTTTAAATATAAAATTCCGTTTTTTAAATCGTGATTTTGTTTTTTAGAAATTTTTCCTTTAGTCCAACGCACAAAAGTTTCCATTTGCGCTACTGCTCTACTTACAATAAAATCATAAGTGTCTTTTACTTGCTCTTCTACTCTACCATTTGTAGTTTTTACATTGGTCAAACCTAAACCTTCAGCAACCTCATTTACTACTTTTATTTTTTTTCCAATAGAATCTACCAAATGAAATTGTGATTCAGGAAATAAAATAGCTAACGGAATTCCGGGAAAACCTCCACCAGTGCCAACATCTAAAACTTTAGAACCTGGCTTAAATTGAACTAATTTTGCAATTGCTAAAGAATGTAATACATGACGTAAATATAATTCGTCTATATCTTTTCTAGAAACTACGTTTATTTTTAAATTCCAATCCTTATATAAGTCTTGTAATTTAGAAAATTGTTCAATTTGAGTTTCCGTTAAATCTTTAAAATATTTATGTATTATTTCCATAGAAAAAGTATCAGCTGCAAAAATAGTTATTGTTAGCAAACAATTAGTAACAAAAAGTAATCTTTGTTACACAAAGCTATTTTAAAAATCATATTTTTGTATACTTATTTATAACATATGAAAGCAATAAACTTTTCGAGAGTAGATAAAGCGAAATTCTTCAGAACTCTTAACAAAAGAGTAAATACATATTTTAAAGAAAATAAATTAAAAAGAACGGGAAACTGGAAATTGTACACAAAAGCGATTATCATGTTTTCTTTGTTCTTAGTTCCTTTTATTTTAACCCTAACAGTTTCAATGCCTCAGTGGGTAATGGCAATATTAATGGTTTTTACAGGAATCGGAATGGCTGGTGTTGGTATGAATGTAATGCACGATGCTAATCATGAATCTTTTTCTAAAAGAAAATGGGTAAACAAATTAATGGGAAGTAGTATTTACATTCTAGCAGGAAACGTATATAATTGGAAGGTACAACATAATGTTTTACACCATACTTTTACAAATGTAGAAGGTCATGACGAAGATATTGATGCTGGTAGAATCATTCGTTTTTCTCAACATTCTAAATGGTTACCTATTCATAAAATTCAAAAGTATTATTCGATCTTCTTATACGGTTTATTAACAATTAATTGGGCAATTACTACGGATGTTAAGCAAATGCACCGTTATTTAAAACGTAAATTATCTTACGGAACGTTTCCTAACCCCGCAAGAGAATGGACAAAACTAGTTATTTCTAAAATCGCATATTATTCCCTTTGGATTGTTCTACCTCTAATAGTCTTAGACGTTGCATGGTGGAAAATTATTATTGGCTTTTTTGTAATGCATTATACTGCAGGTATGATTTTAAGTTTGGTTTTTCAATTAGCGCATATTGTACCTAATACAGAAATGCCACTTCCTGATAAAGAGGGGAATCTAGAACATACTTGGGCAGTCCATCAATTGTATACGACATCTAACTTTGCACCTACTAATTGGCTGGTAAACTTCTACACAGGTGGGTTAAATCATCAAGTTGAACATCATATTTTTCCACATATTTCTCATGTACATTATGATAAATTGGCTAAAATTGTAAAAGAAACTGCTAAAGAGTTTAATTTACCATATAACGAATACGATACGATGCGTAAAGCTATTATAGAGCACTTTAGACATTTAGGCGTTTTAGGTCAACAACCGATAACAGCATAACCAAAACAATTACATCAACTAAGAGTAAAATGAAACAATTATTATCAGACAGAATTAATAGTTTACCTGTCTCACAAACTTTAGCAATGGCTGCTAAAACAAGAGAACTAAGAGCAGAAGGAAAAGATATTATTGGTTTAAGTTTGGGAGAACCAGATTTTAATACGCCAGACTTTATTAAAGATGCAGCAATTGAAGCTGTAAATCAAAATTATAATTCGTATTCTCCGGTAGACGGATATGTAGATTTAAAAGAAGCTGTTTGTACCAAGTTCAAACGTGATAACAATCTTGTTTATAAACCTAATCAGATAGTTGTCTCTACAGGAGCAAAACAGTCTATTGCAAATATAGCTCAAGTTTTACTAAATCCAGGAGACGAAGTTTTATTACCTGCACCATATTGGGTAAGCTATTCCGCAATCGCTACTTTATGTGAAGCAACTTACGTAGAAATTCCTTCTTCTATTGAGAATGATTTTAAAATCACTCCAGAACAATTGGAGGCATCAATTACGCCAAAGACAAAAATGATTTTCTTCAACTCTCCAAATAACCCAAGTGGAACTATATACAGTGAAGCAGAGTACAGAGCATTAGCTGCAGTTTTAGAGAAGCACCCGCGTATTTTTATCTTATCAGATGAAATTTACGAACATATCAACTACGATTCAAAACCTTTTAGTTTTGCGGCTATTGAAAGCATGTATGATAGAACAATTACTGTAAATGGTTTAGCAAAAGCATTTGCAATGACAGGTTGGAGAATTGGTTTTATTGGTGCTCCAGAATGGATTGCAAAAGCATGTACAAAAATGCAGGGACAAATTACTTCTGGTACAAATTGTATCGCTCAAAGAGCAGCAATTACAGCTTTACTAGCACCTGTTTCTAAAATTCAATTTATGGTAGATGAGTTTAAAACTCGTAGAGATATTGTTGTTGGATTATTAAGAGACATAGATGGTTTTAAAGTAAACGTTCCTGAAGGAGCTTTTTATGTTTTCCCAGATGTTTCAGCATTTTTTGGCAAAACCATTAAAGGTGTAAAAATCGAAAATGCAAGCGACTTTTCTTTGTTTATATTAGAAAACGCTAATGTTGCGACTGTAACGGGGGCAGCTTTTGGTACACCAAACTGTATCAGAATATCTTATGCAGCCTCAGAATTACAAATTAGAGAAGCAATTAAGAGAATTAAAGATGCTTTAAGTTAAAGATAAGAAAATATTAAATCCATCTTTTAAAGATGGATTTTTTTATGCTTATAAGTACAAAAAAGAACTATATAAGCACTCCTTTAAAATTTATCATTGCACATAACTCTTTTGTAGATTTGAGAAATTAATTAATTATTGCAACAATAGCGATAAAAAATAAAGCAACTCTTAAAATCGTTCCTACTTGACTTTCTAAATTTCCTTGATGGTTTAAAACCATTGATTTAATTCTAGATACAGATTTAGATTTCTGTAATCTCGTATTTAGTTTAATTTCTTTTTTGTAAGAGGAAGTTAATATTCCTCTTTCTTCAACTTTTGATATCTGTATATAATGCATAATGTTTCGTTTTATCAATTATACAAATAAGACGATAGATAAGTTAAAACGTTACAAAACAAATTAAACAACTTAATTACAATACTGATAGTTTACCGCAAGGAGAAAAAAATTTAAACTTGTAATATCTCTTAGTGCTTGTTTATTGTGTTGTTAAATTAATTTATCCCTATTTATAAAAATAATGAAAAATAAAAAAGCCGCAAACTGAAGTTAACGGCTTTTTATTTATTTTCATCTCACTAAAAACGATATCCTACCGTCATCTGTAAAACTCCGTTTTTCAATCTAGCCTCTTTATCGACGTCCATTGTACCAATACTGTATCTCGTTTGAACTGAAAAACGCTTATTTAACTGATAACCAAACCCTAAATTCATGGCTATATCAATATTTTCTGAATTAGGATTTAATGTAGCATCTGAAGTCTTTGAAAGAATCTCATCTTTTATTAAAAAAGAAATTTGTGGCCCTGCCTCTAAAGAAAACCCTTCTGCAATATAATATTTCGCGATAATAGGCATGGTCATATACTTTAAATCATACAGAAAATTCTCTCTATCTTGAGCCCCTTGCTGCGAATACAAAAACTCTGGTTGCAAAGAAAATTTTTCAGTTAAAGCAATCTCTGCTGTTCCCCCGAGTACCCACCCATCCTGTGCATCTAAGTTATCTTCATTCCCATTTAAAGAGGAAATATTCATCCCCACCTTTACACCTATTTTTACCTCTTGAGCGTTTACTAATGCTGCCATTCCCATTGCAATAATTGCAAAACATAATTTTTTCATCATTTTAATTCTTTTTAAGTTTATTTAAGTTTCCATACCTAATCAATTCTCGTGCCACTCCTTAAGCAAAATTGAAAATATTTCAAAAAAATATATTACACCTTGTATATCATTAATTAACAACTATTTTACAGAAAGAAGAGTTAGGAACAAACAACAAACTCATGAAAGCAGATAATTAAGAGACCAAAAAAAAGCCAAATCTATAAATAGAAATGACTTTAAACTTTTGTGAGATATAATAAATTAATCTACGTTATCATGTAAAAATGAATTATTTGATTTTAAACTGATCTCATCAGTATCTTTTTTTATCGATGTTTTTTTATTACTAATAGATGCATCGGTATCTAGATTAACACCAAGTCTTTTATAAGCAGGCTGACGTTCAATTTCATCTATATTCTTGCTCATTTGATCATTAAACTTATAGTTAAAACCTTTCATTTTCTTTCGTCTCTCTTCAGCTCTAGTCTGCAATTCAGTAATTGTTAGATCTAGAGGAGAAACTTCTTCTGCATGAGTTTCAATTCTATTAATATCTTTTTCCGGAATTCTAGTTTTTATTTCAAACTCGACATCTTCTTCCACAAATCTCTTCTCTATCTCTTTAATTCCAGAACTTTTACCAATTGTTGGCTGTGCATTAAAATCTTCCAACACATAGCGTTTCTCTATTTCTTTTCTCTCAAAAAAAACCTCTTCGGCACCATGAACTTCGATTTCATTTACATTTACAATAGACTCTTCTTTTAAATTAAAACGAACTTCTTCCTTTCCCTCTGATTCCGGATTTAAAGGCAGATCAAATAACAGATCTGATTGCACTTGTTTTGGTTCTTCTAAAATATCTTCCACATGAACTGAAGCGACCTCTGTTATTATAAAATCATCTTCAGAGATAACCTCCTCTTCAACTTCTTCAGAAAGAACAGATTTTTCAACAGTATCAATAGTTGTCTCTTCTAAATCCATTTTAGAAGCAACCACGACTTTCTCATCCTCTAAAACATGTACTATTTTTTCCTCTGTTTTATTCGTAAGGGGCTCATTTAATGATGGTGATTTTGTAATTGAATTGTCACCAAAATCATAAGTAGCTTTTTGTTCATCCTCTAAAGTATGAACAATCTTTTTAACATCTGTATTTGTTATTGTACTTTGTTGATCTGCTGCAAAACCAGTAGCAACAATCGTTACAGCAATTGCATCTCCTAATTTTTCATCCTCCCCAACACCCATAATTATATTGGCATCATAACCTGCTTCATCTTGAATGTAATCATTAATTTCACCTATCTCATCTAAGGTAACTTCATTAGTCCCAGACACAATTAACAATAAGACGTTTTTGGCTCCTGTAATTTTATTATCGTTTAATAAAGGAGAATCTAATGCTTTCGCAATAGCTGTCTGAGCTCTATTCTGTCCTTCTTCTTTTGCAGA
>JAQXAP010000124.1 GCA_029252865.1 Polaribacter sp. | reverse complement strand
AAAAAACTAGTTCTAAAAAGTAAATCTACTCCCAAAGATTTTGGTCTAGAAAAAGAATTTTCTACACGTGTTTCTTTCATGAAAAAGCCTGTTTCAAATTGATAAATACCAGTACCAACACTATAAGGACTTTCTGAGAAACCAGGTTTATTTGAGTTTATTACATCAGTATATTGCGCATGCAGAGTAATATTTACAAGAAATAAAAAGGCTAAAAAAAATTTCGTAAAAAGGTTGTTCATAAATTAGAATACAATTTTGTAAACAGTAGCTATCCGTCAACACAAACATAGGTTAAAAATGCTGTTTTATAAAAGTAAACGATACTTTTTTGAGTTTGTGAAACTTTTGTAGTTTGTTAACGCTTCAATTGTATTCAAATTGTTATTTTTGAATGATTTTTTTACAAATACAAATTTAAATGGGTTTACTAAAAACTATATTTTATATACTTCTTTTTTATTATGCTTTTAAGTTTCTAGCAAAATTATTTGCACCTTTTTTAATGAAAAAAGCTGCAGAAACAATTAAAAACAAGGCCGAGCAGCAATATGGTCAACATCGGCAGCAGCAAAAAAGTAATGTACAAGAGGGGAAAACTGTAATAGACAAACACCCAGGTACTCAAAAACAAAGTAAAAACTCTGTTGGGGAATATGTCGATTTTGAAGAAGTTGACTAATTGAAATATTTTATAATTAGTTTGACTACTAAAAACATTAATTAAAAAGCATTCACTTGAAGGATTTTAACAAAGTTATACCTTATGTAATAGCGATCGTATTTTTTGCTTTGGCTTCAATCATTTATTTTCATCCCCTTTTAAAAGGACAAAAAATAAACCAATCTGATATCACCCAATTTAGAGGAATGGTAAAAGATATTAATGATTTTAGAGATGATAAAAACACAGAACCCTATTGGACAGGTGCTTCTTTTAGCGGAATGCCAGCATATCAAGTAAGTGCATATTACCCGAATGATTTTGTAAGAGTTTTAGATAGGACTTTAAGATTTTTGCCAAGACCGGCAGATTATACATTTTTGTATTTTTTAAGTTTTTTTGTTTTAATGATAGCTTTAAAAGTCAATTGGCGATTGGCAATTTTAGGATCACTCGCCTTTGGTTTTTCAACGTATTTAATTATCATATTCGGAGCAGGCCATAATGCAAAAGCACACGCAATTGCCTATATGCCCATAGTTTTAGCAGGAGTTTTGTGGGTTTTTCAAAAACGATATATTTTAGGTTTTTTTGTTACAGGTGTCGCAATGGCTTTGGAAATTTATACAAATCACCCCCAGATGACTTATTATCTTGGGTTTTGTTTGTTGATTTTAGGAATTGTTGAACTTATAAATGCAATCAAAGAAAAGATATTCCTTGTTTTTATAAAACAGAGTGTTGTAATTATCGCGGCTGTGTTATTAGGTATAGGCGCAAACTCTTCTCGTTTATTGGCGATGAAAGAATATGGAGATTATAGTACAAGAGGTAAATCTGAATTAACAATTAATCCAGATGGAACTAAAAAAGAGGTTTCAAGCGGATTGGATAAAGCTTATATTACAGAATATAGTTATGCGAAATTAGAAACTTTTAATTTATTTATTCCCCGTTTTATGGGTGGAGGAACTGTTGAGAAATTGGGAAAAGATTCTAACTTTTATAAAACAATAGAGAGTAAAGCAGGAAAAAAGACAGCCACAGAGTATTCAAAGCAAGCATTAACTTATTGGGGAGATCAAAACATCGTAGAAGCTCCGGCTTATATCGGTGCTGTAATTTTATTTCTGTTTTTTTTAGGAATTTTCTTAGTAAAAGGAAGATTAAAACAGTGGTTAGTTGCGGCAACAATATTTTCTGTTTTAATGAGTTGGGGAAGAAATTTTGATCTATTAACTAACTTTTTTATTGATTATGTTCCGTTGTATAATAAATTTCGAGCGGTTTCATCAATCCAAGTAATTGCAGAATTATGTGTCCCTATTTTAGCTGTTTTAGGTTTAAAAGAATTCTTTTCGTTAACTATTTCTTCAGAAGAAAAAAAAGAAGCTTTAAAGAAAGCAGTTTATGCTTTTGGGGGATTAATTATTGTAGGATTTTTATTAGCACATGGCTTTTCAACGTTTGAAGGATTAAGAGATTCTGGTTACAGCCAATTACCAGGTTTAACAGATGCTATTATTGAAGATAGGAAATCGATGCTATTAAAGGATGTTCTTCGTTCTTTAGTTTTAATGATAGTTTCTGCTGGAGTTTTATGGATGTTATTAAAGGATAAATTACAGCAGAATAAAGCAATTATCATCTTATGTGTTTTTGTTTTGTTTGATTTAATATCTGTGAATAAAAAATATGTCAATGAAGATGATTTTAAATCTGCTAGAAAAATAGAGAAGCCTTTTATAGCCTCTTCTGCCGATAAAATGATCTTACAAGATAAAACGCATTTTAGAGTTGCTAATTTTACGGTAGACCCAATGAATGACGGAAGTACTTCCTATTTTCATAATTCTATTGGAGGCTATCATGCTGCAAAATTAGGACGCTATCAAGAATTGTTTGATTTTCAAATAGCTAAAAATAACATTCAGGTTTTAAACATGTTAAACACCAAGTATTTTATTTTAGGTAATGATAAAGGTGAAAAACAAGCACAATTAAACCCAGATGCAAATGGAAATGCTTGGTTTGTTGATAATTTAAAAGTTGTCAATTCGGCAAACGAAGAAATACGAGCTTTAGATTCATTGGATACTAAAAGAGTAGCAGTTTTTAATAATTATGAATTTGGTAGTAGATTTAAAGTTGATGGAATTCCAGTTTTTGAAAAAGATTCAACAGCTACAATAGAACTTTTAAATTATGATGTTACTAAACTAACTTACAAATCTAAAACAGCAAAATCACAATTTGCGGTTTTCTCTGAAATCTACTATAAAGACGGTTGGAACGTTTATATTGATGGAAATCTAACACCTCATTTAAGAGTGAATTATGTTTTAAGAGGAATGGTGGTTCCTGCCGGAGAGCATGCAATTGAATTCAAGTTTGAGCCAAAAGTAATTCATCAAGGTAAAATAATATCTTTATCTTCTTATGGTTTGTTATTTCTGATTACTTTAGGTTGGTTCTTTTATGAACGGAAAAAGAAAGTATGAAAATAGGAATGATACTTGATGCTCCGTTTCCGCCAGATCCAAGAGTAGAAAATGAAGCAATCTCTTTGGTGAATGCAGGACATGAAGTTTTTCTTTTTTGTTTAAAATATGCGAATGAAAAAGCATCCGAAATAATTAATGGAATTCAAGTAAAAAGATATTCTTCTAATAAATTAGAATATAAATTATCCGCGTTAGCATATACAATACCTTTTTATAGTTGCTTAATGCAAAGTAAAATTCACCGTTTTATAAAAGAAACAAAAATTGATGCATTGCATATACACGATATAAGAATTGCTGATGCTGCTTTTAACGCAAATCAAAAATTTAATGTACCTGTAGTTTTAGATTTACACGATAATCTGCCCGAAGTGATGAAGTTGTATCCCCATCTTCAGAAATTTCCAGGGAAGTATATTATTTCTCCATTAAAATGGAAAAAGAAAGAAAGAGAATTTATAGAGAGGGCAAATAAAGTTATTGCTGTTTCTCCAGAATTTCTTTTGAATTTAAAAGAAAGAATCCCAGCATCAAAAGATAAGTTAGTTTTAGTACCAAATACGATTAGACAGTCTTTTTACAAGGATTATAAAGTAGAAGAAACAATCAAAAATAGATATAAAGATGATTTTGTAATCTTGTATTTAGGCGATACACATTTAAGAAGAGGCTTACAAACAGCTATTGAATCTATTTGTTATTTAAAGGAAATAATTCCTAATATTAGGTTAGTAATTGTTGGTAGAAACACGACAGATGTAATTTTGAAACAGAAAGTTGTTAGTTTAAAATTAGAAGATTTTGTAGATTTTGAAGGTTGGCAAAATGTGTCATTATTTCAATCGTATATTTTAGCAAGTGACATTTGTATTTCTCCTTTGCATAGAAACTTACAACACGATGTTGCTTATGCGAATAAGATTTTTCAGTATATGAGTTTGGCAAAGCCACTTTTAGTAAGTGATGCAACTGCACAGAAAAAGTTGGTAGAGGAAAATAATACAGGTTTAATTCACAAAGAAAGAGATGTAAATGATTTTTCTGATAAAATTTTAAAGCTTTATGAGGATAAAGCTTTAAGAATTGAATTAGGGCAGAATGGAAAAGAGTTTATAGAAAATGAGTTTTCTTGGGAACAAACATCAAAAAAACTACTACATTTATACGATAATTTAGATTCTTGAAAGTATTAATAATAACATATTATTGGCCGCCAGCAGGAGGTTCTGGAGTTCAGCGTTGGTTAAAGTTTGTGAAATATTTACAAGAATTCGGAATAGAACCTGTTGTTTATACAGTTGATAATGTTATTTATCCAAAAGAGGATAAAACTTTACTTCATGAGGTTTTGGAAAATATAACGGTTTTAAAGCAACCCATTTGGGAGCCGACAGACCTCCTTTTTTGGAAGAAAGATAAACCTCAGAAAAGTGGAATATCAAATGTAAGTAAAAGTGGTTTGTTGTCTTTTGTAAGGGGTAATTTTTTTATTCCTGATCCTAAATTGTTTTGGGTAAAACCATCTGTAAAGTATTTGCAAAAATATTTAGATTTAAATAAAATTGATACTATTATTTCTACGGGTCCACCTCATAGCATGCATTTAATAGCTAATAAATTACGTCAAAAAAACAATATTAAATGGATTGCAGACTTTAGAGATCCATGGTCTGATTTGTATTACAATAAAGATTTTAATCAACTTTCATTTGTTAAGAACAAGAATAAAAAGTTAGAAGAAGCAGTTTTAAAAAATGCAGATTGTGTTTTAACAGTCAGTAATTCGTTAAAAGAAGAATTTAGTAAAACAACGAATAGAGTAGAAGTAATCACTAATGGTTTTGATAATGAAGTGATAACGGAGAATAACATCATAAAAGATACTAAATTTACCATTTCTTACATCGGTTTATTACCTAAACAAAGTAATCCTAGAGTTTTATTTAAAGTTTTAAAAGAACTTTGTTCTCGGAATAAAGATTTTAAAAATGACTTAAATTTGAATTTTATTGGTGATATTTCTGATGAGGTAAAAACTGAAATATCGAATAATCAATTAAACGAGAATACTAATTTTGTTGGTTATGTAAATCATAATAAAGCTATAGAATATCAGAAAAAAGCTCAAGTATTATTATTGTTAATTCCTAATATAGAAAAGTCAAAAGGAATTTTAACTGGAAAATTATTTGAATATCTAACAGCAAAAAGACCCATTTTAGCCATTGGACCGGAAGAAGGTGATTTGTCAGAAATTTTAAAAGAGACAAACTCGGGTATTATAGTTGACTTTGATGATGAAAAAAAAATATCATCAGAAATATTAAAATTATATAGTCAATATAAAGAAGGGAGTTTAAAAGTGCAATCTAAAAATATAGAAAAATATCATAGAAAGCAGTTAAGTAAAAAATTAGCAATTATTATTAAAAGTTTACATTCGTAATATGGGAATTGTATTAAAACAATCTTTTAAGAATACACTTTTTATTTTTTTAGGTTTCGGTCTTGGAGGTATTAACACATTATTCTTGTACCCCAACCTTCTAGATGATAAATATTATGGACAGGTAATTTACTTACTGTCAACCTCAAATTTGTTGATGCCAGTTATTGCTTTTGGCATACATCATGCAATCGTTAAGTTTTTTTCGAGCTACGATACAAAGGCAGAGAAAGACAGATTTTTGTCTTCAGTACTTTTTCTACCCCTATTAATAGCATTACCTTTTGCTTTCATTGGCAATCTATTGTACGAAGAAATAGGTAATTATTTAGCTACCCAAGAAAACATAATTATAAAAGATTATACATATATAATTTATTTGGTAGCAGTTGCAACATCTTATTTTGAGGTTTTTTACGCTTGGGCTAAAGTTCAGTTTCAGTCGGTTTTTGGTAACATTTTAAAAGAAATATGGAATAGAGCAATTATAATGGTTTTATTATTTGCAGTATATTTTAAAATGATTACAGAAAATGAATTTATCAACTATTTAACAGCTGCTTATTTTTTAAGGATGTTCATAATGATGTTTTATGCATTCAAATTATATTTTCCAAAAATCACATTTTCTAAACCTGATAACTTTAAAGAAATAATTCGTTTTTCGTTATACATTATTTTAGCAGGAAGCGCAGGAGCTATCCTTTTAGATATTGATAAATATATGATTCCGGGAAAAGAATCTTTAGCAACAGCAGCGTATTACACAGTGGCTGTTTTTATTGGTTCTTTTATTGAAGCACCCAGTAGAGCTATGCTTAATATTTTACAACCTTTAACTTCTAAAACGTTAAACGAAGATAATCATAAAGAAGTGGGGGCTTTATATAAAAAGAGTTCAATCAATTTATTACTAATTAGTGGTTTGTTTTTTGTACTAATTAACACAAATGTAGTTCAGTTATTTGAACTATTACCGAAAAAATATTCGGTGGGAGGTGGAGCTATTATTGTTGTTTTGATGATTTCTTTATTAAAACTTTACAATGGTTTTTTAGGCAATAACGGAGCAATTATAAACAATTCTAAGTTTTATAGAATAACCTTACCGATTAGTATTTGTATGGCTTTGTCTGTTTATCTTTTGAATAAACTATTCTACTATGAGTTAAATATGGGGACAGAAGGTTTAGCGTTGGCGACCTTAATCGTAATATTTTGTGCAAATACTTTTAAATTGTTTTTTGTGAAAATGAAATTTGCTATCACTCCTTTTACAAATAAATCATTAAAAATGATTGTAATTATTGTCACGTTATACTTAACTTTTAATTTCTGGGATTTTCCAGTAAGTGATATTTATTTATGGAAATTTCCAGTTCATCCAATTATAAATATTTTTCTAAAGAGTATTGTAATTACAGTTGTATATGTTTTTCTTGTTCTTAAATTAAATATTTCAAACGAGTTTGATAATCTTCTTAAAAAGTATTACAAATAGCAATCTATAGCGTCTGTAATCATGTGAAATAAGAGTGCAAAACATAAAACCTTTGTTTTTTTAGAAAACAATCCAACAAAATAAAAACCAATGGCTATATAAGAATGCAAAGGATGATAGTTGATGCTGCATCTGTTTTTGTCAAAAATGGGCGTAGCTAATAAGTGATCTAAATCGACTAACATAGAGCAGATGAAAATTAAATATACAGTTTTCCAGTTTTTCTTAAAGAAAAAGTAAGCTATAAAAAGTGGTGCTACAAAATGTAATCCGTAATGTATTATGAATCCTAAATTCACAAGAAACTAATTGCATTAGGACCTTCCATAAAGAGCAAATCTAGAATAGATAAATTAGCAATAAAACCGTGTTTGTCATCAAACATCTGAATATAATTATCAACTAATTTTGTAGGTTTATTTTTAACATCCGAAAGTTCTCTGAAGTCATTTTCTTTCGTGTTTACAATATATTCTTCAGTTATAGAGTACTTTTGAGATATCTGTAAAGCATCTGTTATAAATAAATAGGTGTCAATATTTACATCTTGTAGGAAAGTATATTTTCTCTTGAAAATTGATAGTAAATCATCTTCATAAAACTCATAAAAAGGAGAAGTTCTATATGCCGTTTGTAACGATTTTAGGTGGTGGTCTTGCCAAAAAGCATCATTATCTACTAATAGGTCTTTTGTTTTTTTACGCTGTGTAGTTCCTTTGTTTTTGTCTTTTACAGGAATGTTTAGTAACTGTTTTCCATTAGAATTAAAGATGTAACATCTATTTCTATAGCTTTGTTTCTGAAAATTATCTTCCATTTCGAAAACAACAGTTTCAGTTTTTAAAATCTTAGAATATTCAGAAATAGGTCCAAAATAAGAAGGAATAAATAATGACATTTACATTATTTTTTTGAGGGTTTCTTTTTCCCTTTATAAAAGCTATACCCAACATATAACCCAATTAAAGCAAAAACGATGTATCTATAAGACACGGGCTTTCCTTCACCATGAACAGTTGTGAACATTCTGTCCCATCGAATAGATTTTAGTTTTTCACTAAAACTGGCCGCGTTAGCATCCCAGCTAAACCAAATCATTACAGGTTTCCCTAAAACATGATCAAACGGCACATAACCCCAATAACGGCCATCTAGAGAGTTGTGTCTATTGTCTCCAATTAAGTAAAAATAGTCTTGTTTAAATGTATAAGAGTCCGCTTTTTTTCCATTAATATAAATGTTTTCACCCATAACTTGTAAATCATTATTTTCATAATTTTTAATGATTTGCTCGTAAAAAGGTAAAGATTCGGAATCTAATTTAACGGTAACGCCAGCCTTTGGAATATATATAGGGCCAAAGTTATCTTGACTCCATCCTAATTTTTCTACATGAGGGAAAATAGCGTTATCAACTCCATGATTTATTTTTCTCACAGAAGCAGTTAAAGGCATTTTTTGTAGACGTGCAGCTTCTTCCTCTGTTAAGTTGATGTTGATTTTAGTATCAACATTAATCATTTTTAACTTCCTTGCAAAGTCAGGATTTATTCCACCAGCAACCTCAGTGTATAGCGAGTCTGATCCAATTTTAGATAAACGCCCGTTTTCGTTAATCGATTTTTGGATTCTATTATCATTCCAATATTTGGTTAAAATTTTATAAACGCCAGTTCTTTCTTTTTTAAGTAAGAATTTTGGATACGTACTTTTGGTGATTGGTTTTTTCGCTTCATAAGTATAATAAAACTGTAATTTTGCTCTGTCTGGTAAAATATTCTTTTTTCCATTTATATAGAAGTAACCGTTTTTCATTTCTAAAGAATCACCAGCTATACCCACACAACGTTTTACATAATTTGTTTTTTTATCAACAGGTTTGTATGTGAATTTACCAGAGGTGTCTCCCCACATAGTCGCTAAGGTGTCTGCCGGCCAATTAAAACAAACAATATCATTGTTTTTAATTTTCTGTAAACCAGGCAGACGTGTGTATGGAAGTTGCGGGTTCTTTAAATAAGATGCGGTTCCTGTAAATGGTAAAGAATCATGAACCATAGGTGCGGCAATGGTTGTTGATGGAACTCTTGCTCCGTAGTGAAATTTACTTACGAATAAATAATCTCCTATTAACAAAGATTTTTCTAACGAGGAAGTTGGTATCGTAAAAGGTTGCATAAAATATGTATGAACTAAGGTGGCTGCAATAATTGCAAAAGCAATAGAGCTAATCCATTCACCTAATTCAGAACGTGGCTTTAGGCTTCTATCTGCGATGTGTTTTGTATCTGTGGCGTAATTAATGTAGAAGATATACAGTCCTAAGGTTACAATTACTAAAAAAGAATCTATTTTTTTGTGAAAACTAAAAGTTCTAATTGTTTCAATCCAAATTACTGGGAACATTAAAAGATTTACAACAGGAATAAATAATAAGACAATCCACCATTTAGGACGATTTATTATTTTCATTAAAACAATTCCGTTATAAATAGGAAGTGCAGCTTCCCAAGCTTTTTTACCTGCTTTTATATAAAGTTTCCAAGTTCCTAAAAAATGAATTACTTGTACTGCTAAAAAAAAGATAAACCATTGTGTAAATGTCATAATATCGTATTTCTTGTCTGTCGAGCACAGTTGGTAATTTAAGACTAATAAAATCTTCGACTGCGCTCAAGCGAACTAATTTATTTTATAATAGAGCGTATTTACTCTCTTTTGTTACTGTTTTTAAAGGATGTTTAACACGTCTTTCATTGTGAAAACACCTTTTTTTCCAATAATCCATTCTGCAGCAACAACAGCACCTAAAGCGAATCCTTTTCTATTATTGGCGGTATGTTTTATTTCTATAGAGTCGACTTCAGAATCATACCAAACGGTGTGTGTTCCTGGAACATCAGGAATTCTTTTTGCGATAATTGGAATGTTTTCTTCGGATGTTTTATCTCCTAATTCCCAATTATCTTTAGCAGAGTTTTCAATAATACCCTCTGCAAGAGTGATTGCTGTTCCACTCGGAGCATCTAATTTTTTTGTGTGATGAATTTCTTCCATAGAAATATTATAATCTTCTAAAGAACGCATCATTTTTGCCAATTGTTTATTTAGCTCAAAGAAAATATTGACACCTAAACTATAGTTTGAAGCATAAATAAAAGCACTATTTTTTTCTTCACAAAGTGCCACGGCATCCTCATATTTTTCTAACCAACCTGTGGTCCCTGAAATAACAGGAACATTATTGTTTATACAATTCTTAATATTGTTAAAGGCAGAATGAGGTACACTAAAATCTATTGCAACATCCGCTAGAGTGATATCAATTTCATCATCTACATCTTTTCTAATTACGATTTCATGTCCACGGGATAAAGCAATTTTTTCAATTTCTTTACCCATTCTACCATATCCTAATAGTGCAATTTTCATTTTAAAAATTATATTTAATGGTTAGACCTACTTTGGGAGCCTCAACATAAATTGGTTCGTTCATAAAGGTAGGTTTAAATGATAAATTATCATCTGTGTTAAACTGCAGTAAATGTGCATTAACACTTGCTTCTACAATTTGTAGAACGTATAAAATTACTGTGGTTAATAAAGACATATCTCTGTTTTCTCGCAGTTGATCTTGAGCTCTTTCTAGAGTTTCCTCTGATATTACTTCTACACCATCGACTGTAAATTCGTCTATTAAATTGTTTTTTCTTAGTTTATATGCTGTTCTGTATCTTTTAAATTCTCTATTATTATTTAAATAATAATAAATACTAGTACCCATAGCCCCCCAAACGATTGGAGTTTTCCAATATTTTTTGTTGTAAACTTGCCCCATTCCTGGAAAAATAGCAGAATAAAATGCAGCTTTAGATGGTGATAAAGGATCATAAACACCACCCTTCTCTATTTTAATATCTTTTATAGTTTTGCTATTTATAGAATCTTTTTGTGCTTGAATTGTCGCGGAAAAAAACGCAAAAAATAAAATGTGTATGATACTTTTTAAAAACACTTATTTTAATAAGTTTTTTATTCTATTAAAATCTTCTTCCGAATGAAAAGGAATGGAAATTTTTCCTTTACCATTTGTATTCACACTAACGTCTATTTTATGTCCAAAGTATTCACTAATATCTTTAATGCTAGTTTTTATGTAAGGCGGGATTTGTTTTTTCTTAGGTTTGGCAATAGTCGCAGATTTTAAATTCTTTACCAAGTCTTCAGTTTGTCTTACGGATAATTTTTCGCTCAAAATTTTCTCGTAAATAGCTAATTGATCTTCCGTGTTTTCAACATTAATCATTGCACGACCATGTCCCATAGAAATAAAACCATCTCTCATACCTGTCTGTAAAATTGGATCTAATTTTAATAGACGTAAGTAATTTGTTACTGTCGAACGTTGTTTACCAACTCTTGTACTGAGCTCTTCTTGTGTGAGTTGAATTTCATCAATTAAACGTTGATACGATAAAGCTACTTCAATAGGATCTAAGTTTTTACGTTGTATATTTTCAACCAATGCCATTTCTAGCATTTCTTGGTCATTGGCAAGCCTTATGTAGGCAGGTACTGTTTTGTTCCCTATTAATTTGGATGCTCTAAAACGACGTTCACCAGAGACTAATTGAAATTGGTTCTTGTCTATTTTTCTGACAGTAATTGGTTGAATTACACCTAACTCTTTTATAGAGTTTGCTAATTCATTTAGGGCTTCTTCATCAAAATAAGTTCTTGGTTGAAAAGGGTTTACATCAATTAAATCTAATTTTATTTCTATAATACTTCCAACAAGTTTTTCAGCATTTTTATCTGATGCAGAAATAACGCTAGAAGATTCTTGTAATAATGCAGATAATCCTCTCCCTAAAGCTTGCTTTTTGGTTGCTTTTGCCATTTTACGAATTCTTTTTTAATAATTCTTGAGCCAAATTTAAGTAATTTACCGCACCTTTACTTGTTGCATCGTATGTAATTATACTTTCCCCATAGCTCGGCGCTTCACCTAAACGAGTGTTTCTCCTGATTATAGTGTCAAAAACCATACTAGAAAAGTGTTTTCTAACTTCGTCAACTACTTGATTTGAAAGACGTAACCTAGAATCAAACATAGTCAGTAATAAACCTTCTATATCTAATTCTGCGTTATGAATGTTTTGTACACTTTTAATAGTGTTTAGTAGTTTTCCTAAACCTTCTAAAGCAAAGTATTCGCATTGAATAGGTATAATGACAGAATCTGCAGCAACTAAAGAATTTAATGTAATTAACCCTAACGAAGGTGCACAATCAATTAGAATATAGTCATAATCATCTTTAATTTCTTCTAGAGATTTTTTTAACATATATTCTCTATGCTGCTTGTCTACCAATTCGATTTCAATAGCGACTAAATCTATGTGCGCAGGAATAATTTCTAAATTTGGGGATTCAGTTTTTACAATTGCTTCTTTGGCAGTAATTGAATGCTCTAAAACTTGGTACGTACCAATTTCTAGAGACTCAACATCGAGACCTAAACCAGAGGATGCGTTAGCTTGTGGGTCTGCATCAATTAATAAAACTTTTTTCTCTAGAACTCCTAAAGATGCAGCTAAATTAATGCTTGTTGTTGTTTTACCAACACCTCCTTTTTGATTTGCAATAGCAATTATTTTACCCATTATAAATTTTTTATCTCTCGGCAGTAAAAATACGTTTTTTTATGTTTTTAAAAAGTGAAAGATGTTAACAAAACCATAAAAAAAATAAATTGTTGATTGGAGGGTTTTTATGTTTTCTTCTCACAGTTTTGATAGAAAATGTATCAAAAAAACCGAAGCATAAACTTAGGTTTTAAATAGGTATTAATGTTCTATTTCTTGGGAGTATTTTCTAAAATTTCTAATAGAAAGTTCCAAAATTTTTGAGTTGAGGAGATAGAAGCTCTTTCGTCTGGAGAATGAGCGCCTAAAATAGTTGGTCCAAAAGAAACCATATCCATGTCGGGGTAATTTTGTCCCAAAATCCCACACTCTAAACCTGCGTGACAAGCCGCTACATGTGCTTTTTCTTTGTGTAATTCTTTATATAAGTGGGCAACTACGTCCAAAATTTCGGAATTTACATTAGGTTGCCATCCTGGATATTCTCCCGATAAATTAACATGAAATCCAGACAATTCAAAAGCAGAT
>JAQXAP010000103.1 GCA_029252865.1 Polaribacter sp. | reverse complement strand
CAATTATAATTTATTTATATTTTTTAAGTACTAATATTGTTGTAATTCTTCTTTATGATAATAGTGCCAAAATTAAGTTGAGGTAACAACGTTAATATTAAAGTGTTTAATTAAAATTCACAAAATACTGGGAATTATAATCAAATTCAGGTTTCGTTTTTGAACTAAAAACATCTTCCTCTTTCTAAATTATTTTAAAATAAACCTTGTAGAATTCAAAAACTATTTTGTATTTGTAGTTTAATTAACATGTTGGTTCGACATTCTTAGTTTTTAAAGAACACATAAAATCTTTGGGAAACAGGATGTTTTGGAATACTCGCTTATCATTGTAATTTAAAGATTCAATGAATTCATCTGGGTTTTTGGCGATTTTTGGAGATTTTGCTAATTATTTTTTGAAAGACTTTATAGAAGATGGTTTTGATTCACTTTCATTTGTGGGTGTAGATGAGAAATAAGGTACCTTTAATTTAGAAGTTTCTCTTATAAAATTCAAAACAGATTAGCCAATACTAGTTCTTAAATTATTTAATTAAATGTGGTTTGAAATCACCTGTTTTTTGACAACAAATTTGCTCCATAACTTGTAATAATTCTTTTTTCATCAAAGAAATTGTATGATCACCTCCTTTTTTACCTAGAGCTCCAACCCCATACATGAAGCTTCTTCCCATGAAAGTAAATTCTGCTCCACTAGCCATTGCTCTTGCAATATCTGGACCACCACGCAAACCTGAATCTACCATTATCTTTGTTTGATGTCCAAATTTTTCAGCTAAACTTGTCATTGCTACTATTGAAGATTGTCCGGCGTCTAATTGACGACCTCCATGATTGGACACAATAATGCCATCTACACCTAAATTTATAGCTCTTTGAGCGTCTTCTTCACTAACAACTCCTTTAATAACTAATTTACCTTTCCATTGGTCACGAAGAGAGGCAATTCTATCTTCATTCAATCTACCTGAAAAAGTTGCGTCCATGAATTCTCCTAACTTCTTTAAGTTAAGGCCTTTTGGCATATATTTTTCTAGTGTTTTAAAACTAGGTTGTCCATGTATTAAAGTTTGCAAAGCCCAATCAGGTTTTCTCATTACTTCAATAATATTCTTAATACTCATACTTGGGGGCATTGCCAATCCATTACGAACATCACGTGGTCTATATCCAAATGTAGGTACATCTGCTAAAATAACTAATACGTCAGTACCAGCTGCTGCTGCTCTATCTAATAAATCACGTTTTACCGTTTCTTTTGTTGGGTGATATAATTGGAACCATGACTTCCCTTCGGTTATTTCTGCTATGCGTTCTATACTAGAGGTAGTAACGGTACTTAAAATGAATGGAATATTGTGTTTCTTCGCAGATTTAGCTAAAATTTCTGAAGAATTTGGCCACATTAATCCTTGCAAACCTATGGGAGAAATTCCAAAAGGCGCATCATATGTTTGTCCAAATAATTCTGTTTTCATTTCTGATTTTTCAAACTTAGATAAGTATTGAGGCATTAATTCAATTTTCTGTAAATCAGTTCTGTTTTTGTTTAAATTGATGTCTTCATTACATCCGCCATCTAAATATTCAAAAGCAAATTTTGGCATTTTCACCATTGCTCTTTTTCTTAAATCATCTACTGATGGGTATTTTGGATTGATTGTTAACTCCATATTTTTTATTTTTTTACAACTGATAAATTTTCTCCATTAATATCTATTTCTCACCATATTTTTTCATGATATTTTTTATATTTAGGAAACTTAAAATATCATACGTAAAACCATATTTTTCTTATACAGAAATACCGCGTTGAAATTCTTTTTGAAGCATAAAACCATCTGGTTCTGCTTGTACAATATGACGTAATCCGTTTAGTTTTTTTATATTTTGAAAAAAGGTTTAGACGCACATCAATATTTTCATTTATTTGTAACTTACAGATTTTTGTTCTGAAACACCCAATCCTTCGATACCTAAACGCATGACATCTCCTGGCTTTAAATATTTTGGAGGATGGAAACCTAAACCAACACCAAATGGCGTTCCTGTAGAAATAACATCGCCAGGTAATAACGTCATATATTGACTGATGTAAGAAACAACTTCTTGTACGTTAAAAATAAAATCTGATGTAGAAGAATCTTGCAAACGTTCTCCATTAACTTCCAACCACAAGTGTAAGTTATTCGGATCTTTTATTTCATCTTTAGTTGCTAAAAATGGACCTATAGGAGCAAAAGTATCACAACCTTTTCCTTTACACCATTGTCCTTCTTTTTCAATTTGAAAAGCACGTTCAGAAACATCATTATGTAAAACATAGCCTGCAATATAATCTTCTGCATTTTCTATAGAAACATACGATGCTTTTTTACCAATTACGATTGCTAATTCTACTTCCCAGTCTGTTTTTTCGCTATTCTTAGGAATTACAACATCATCATTAGGACCCACAATTGCTGTGGTAGACTTAAAAAATAAAACAGGCTCATCAGGAACTTTCATTCCTGCCTCTGCTGCGTGTTTTGCATAATTTAAACCAACGCAAACAATTTTAGAAGGTCTTGTAATAGGGCAACCTAAACGAACTACGTCATCAATTATAGGACAATTACTTTTGTTTGTTTTTACCCAATATTTTAAACGTTCTATCCCGTTTGTTTCAAAGAATTTTTCGTTGTAATCTTCTCCAAATGCACTAACATCTATACGTTTATTTTCTAATTGAATTCCTGGTTTTTCGTTTTCTTCTGTTCCGAATCTTATTAATTTCATTTTTACATCTTTTATTATTTATTTAATTTCCATTCAACGTAACAAATCCTCCATCAATAGGAAAGTTTGAACCTGTTATAAATGAAGCTTCATCACTGCATAAATAGAGTGCAAGGTTTGCTATTTCTTCAGGTTTTCCCATACGACCAATTGGTTGTGTTTTAGAAAGTTTCTCAAACATTTTTTCATGATTCTCTGGATAATTTTGTTTTATAAAGTTGTCTACAAATGGTGTATGCACTCGAGCTGGCGAAATACAATTACATCTAATTCCACTAGTTACGTAATCTTTTGCCACAGAATAGGTCATGGTTAACACAGCTCCTTTGGTCATCGAATACGCAAATCTATCTGAAATACCTACTGAAGAGGCAATGGAAGCCATATTAACAATAACTCCTTTTCTAGTTTTCATAAAATGTTTAATAGCAGCTTTCATTCCGTTATAAACACCTTTTATATTTACATTATATAAGCGATCTAGATCTTCAGAATTTGTATTTTCTATATTTCCAACGTGTGCAATACCTGCGTTATTTATTAAAATATCTATGGAATTATTTTTAGAAATTGCGTTAAAAATTTCTTCTATTTGATTTTGATTAGCCACATCGCATTGATAAAAACTGGCAGAGCCATTTTCTTTTTTTATTTCTGAAACTGTTGTATTTCCATTTTCTTCATTAAAATCAAGAATACAAATGTGCGCGCCTTGCTTTGCAAAGGTTTTTGAAATTGCTTTTCCAATGCCACTTCCACCCCCTGTAACAATGGCTGTTTTTCCTTTTAAACTAAATATCATATTATTTTAATTGTAGTTTTTTAGCCCAAACTTTTCCGTTTGGAAAACTGTAGGTTTCTAACGATTTTGGTTTCATTGTAATGCTATATCCTGGTTGTTTTGGTGGCATATATGCACCGTTTCTAATTACAACAGGCTCAAAGAAATGTTGGTGTAAATGATCTACGTATTCTATAATTCTATTGTCAGTTGTTGCACTTACACAAATATAATCTATCATAGATAAGTGTTGTACATATTCGCACAAACCAACACCGCCTGCGTGAGGACAAACAGGAACTTTATATTTTGCAGCCATTAATAAAATAGCCATAATTTCATTTACACCACCAACTCTACAACTATCAATTTGACAAATTTGTAAAGCGTCTGCCATAATTAATTGTTTAAACATTACTCTATTTTGACAATGTTCGCCGGTTGCAACTTTAATTGGAGCAACGGCTCGTGCAATTTTAGCGTGTCCTAAAATATCATCAGGGCTTGTTGGTTCTTCAATCCAATACGGATTAAATTTTTTTAATGCAGCCATATTTTCAATAGCTTCATCTACATCCCATTTTTGATTGGCATCCATCATTAATTTTAAGTCTTCTCCAATTTCTTCACGAATAATTTGCGCTCTGCGCATATCATCTTGTAAATCTGAACCAACTTTTATTTTCATATGCTTAAAACCTTCCGCTTTTGCTTCTTGGCAAAGTCTTCGCATTTTATCATCGCTATAACCCAACCAACCGGCAGAAGTAGTATAAGCAGGATAACCGTTTTCTAATAAATTATTAATGCGTTCTTGTTTCGTTGTTTCGTTCTTTTTTAGAATGTTAAGTGCTTCACTTGGCGTAATTGCGTCAGTAATGTATGTGAAGTCAACACACTTTATAAATTCTTTTGGAGACATGTCTGCAATTAATTTCCAAAGTGGTTTTCCTTCTACTTTGGCGTATAAATCCCAAACAGCATTAACCACGGCACCTGTTGCCAAATGAATCACTCCTTTTTCTGGACCTAACCAACGCAATTGGCTGTCTCCTGTAATCATTTTCCAAAAGTCCCCCATGTTTTGAGTAAAAGACTCTAAAGTTTTACCAATAATTAAGTGGGATAAAGATTCAATTGCAGCAACACATAATTCATTTCCACGACCAATAGTAAATGTTAGTCCGTTTCCTTTAAATTCTGGATGGTCTGTCTCTAAAATGACATATGCTGCAGAATAATCTGGATCTGGATTCATTGCGTCTGAGCCATCTAAAGAATCACTGGTTGGGAAACGCACGTCTTTTGTTACTATATTTATAATGGTAATTGCTCGTTTCATTGCAGGTAAGTTTGTTACGTTACTAAAGTAATAAGTATTTCAATGTATGTCCACTAAAAACTTGACACAAACTAATACTATTTTTGCACTTAAGATGAGTGGTTAGTAATATTTGTATAATTAATATGTTTTTTAATATAGGCAGAAGGTGATATTTTCTTTATCATTTTAAATTGTCTATTAAAATTTGATAAATTGTTAAATCCTGTTTCGTAGGCAATTGCTGAAATATTTAAGTCATTTTCTATTAGTAACTTACAAGCATATCCAATTCTTATTTCATTTACGTATTTTGAAAATGTTTTACGATGAACACGCTTAAAGGATCTACTAAATGCAGATGCATTCATTTTTGATATTTCAGCAACTTTTTTAAGGTTAATCTCTTTGTTGAAATTTTTAAAAATATAGGCAATTACTTGATTAGTTAATGCTGAATCTTCTTGTTGTAATGTGTTTACATAGCCAGAACTTGCCAGTAACTTATAATCACTATGTATTGAGAGCTCGTAGAGTATTGCTATAAAATGATATGTTTTATAAAAATTTGATTCTGTATGAAGTTTTTCAATAGAATGTCTTAATTTTTTAGAGAGATTTTTAAATTGAATGCCTTGCTCAGATCTTTTAAAAAGCTGTAAAATTGAATTCATTTCTGGCAAATTAAAAAAGGTGTTTCCTAAAAATAGTTCTTTGAAATGTATTGAAATTGCTACTGCTTTTAATGTGCTATTCTCTTCAAAATACAAAGGATCATTTAACCACATATGTGGCAGGTTTTTACCAATCAAAACAACGTCTTTAGGCTGAAATTTTTTTATACTATCTCCAATAAAACAGGTTCCTGTACTCTTTAAGATTGCAACTAACTCTAATTCTGGGTGATAATGCCATAGTTTCAAAAAACTAGGGTAGTTGTTTTTTTTTACTGAAATTCCTGAATTGCTGTTACTTCTATCTAATAAGTGTAACTTCATTGATGCTAATTTAGCAAAAAATATAAAATACTATTAAAAAATGCAAAAAAAGTATTATAAATTACTAAAAATTTTGTTGCATTAAATATTTTTAACTAAACCAAAATAACATCTTAAAGTTCAGTGAAAAGTAAATGTGTGTTACATAATTGCACATTATAGACAGATGAGGACCTGAGTTTTTTGTAATATTGATAGATATTACTATTTATGATATCGAAGTTAAAATATCAAAAATAAAAATAAATTTAAATTAGTATTTTAAATGAAAAACTTCTTAGCAATTATTACTTTTTTATTGTTCAGTGCTTGTAATCATGTTGAAAATAATACATCTTTAAACTTAAAACAGAAGCCCAATATAATTTTTATATATCTGGATGATTTGGGTTATGGAGATGTAAGTTCTTATGGAGCCACTGAGTTGAGTACGCCTAATATCGATTTTTTAGCGAACAATGGCTTAAAGTTTACCAATGGGTATGCTACCTCGGCCACCTGCACGCCGAGTAGGTATGCATTGCTAACAGGTCAATATCCATGGCGAAATAGGAATGCCAAAATACTTCCCGGGACTGCGCCTTTATTGATTGATACAACTCAAATTACTATTCCTAAATTGTTGCGTGATAATGGGTATCAAACAGCTGTTATTGGTAAATGGCATTTAGGTCTTGGAAGTGGAAATGTTGATTGGAATACGTCTATTTCACTCGGGCCCAATGAAGTTGGTTTTGATTATAGCTTTATTATGGCTGCGACCCAAGACAGGGTGCCAACAGTTTATATCCAGAATGGTAATGTTTATAATCATGATATAAAAGACCCTATTGAGATTAACTATAAGAAAAATTTTGTAGGGGAACCTACTGGCGAAAATTCACCACATTTATTAAAAATGAAAGGGGATTCTCAACACAATAGAACTATTGTTAATGGTGTTCCTAGAATTGGACATATGAAGGGTGGACAAGCTGCGCGATGGGTTGATGAAGATATGGCAGATGTTTTTTTAGAAGAGGTTCAGACCTATGTTCTAAATAAAAGCGATCAACCTTTCTTTTTGTATTATGGCCTTCAACAACCACATGTCCCAAGAATACCACACCCGCGTTTTGTGGGTGCAACTAGTATGGGACCAAGAGGAGATGTTATTGCAGAAGCAGATTGGTGTATTGGAGAGCTCATAAAAACCCTTGAAGATCAGGGACTATTAGAAAATACTCTTATTTTTTTATCTAGCGATAATGGTCCAGTTTTAGACGATGGTTATGAAGATGACGCTATTACTAGGTTAGGGAGTCATTCTCCAACAGGGAATCTAAGAGGCGGCAAGTACAGCTTATATGAGGCAGGAACTCGTGTTCCTTTCATTACTTATTGGAAAGGCAGTATTAAGCCTGGTAAATCGAATGCGATTATTTCTCAAGTTGATTGGCTGTCTTCTTTGTCAACCATAACAGATTCAATAATCACCAATTTAGATAGTGAAAACCACATGGATTTATTGCTAGGTAAAGTTAAGGAAGGCAGGTCTGACTTAGTTTTAGAAGCGACTTCCAGAACAGCCTATCGTCGTGGAGATTGGGTATTGATTCCTCCATACCCTGGTCCAAAAATGTTTATGACCAAAGGGATTGAAACCGGTAATGGGGAAAAATTTCAACTTTATAATCTAGTGGATGATGCATCGCAACAAAATAATCTTGCAGAAAAGATGCCTGAAAAAAGAGATGAAATGATGGCTTCTTTTGAAGCCATCGTTGGAGATACGTATAAAAATACCAGTAAACTAAGTTTTGATTAATAGTCCAAAAGCTTTTGATCTTGAAGCCAGTCTTTGGTAATTTTTAGCCATAAATTAGTCGGTGCTAGTAAGGTTTTAATTCCAAACCCATGACCACCTTCATCCATAAGGTGAAGAGTTGTAGGAATTTTATTCTTCTGTAACGCCTTATAATACTGTATGCTATTTTCAGGGATTACTACATTATCGTCCTTGGCATGAATGAGTAATGTTTTTGGTGTGTCCGATTTAACTTGTAACTCATTTGAATAGCTGTTTAGTTCAGCTTTGGTTGGATTTTCCCCCAATAGACTATTTCGAGAACCCATATGGGTAAGCTCCCTCTGCATGCTAATAACAGGATATATGAGTATACTAAAATCAGGTCGAGAACTGAATTTTTTGAGTTGATTTTCTGATCCTGCTATACCTAGTTCAAACTGAGTAGAGAGTGATGCTGCCAAATGTCCGCCGGCCGAAAATCCCATCACACCAATTTTTGACAAATCGATATGCCATTGACTTGCTTTCTGACGAATTATACGCATAGCACGCTGAGCATCCATAAGTGCTACCTTCTTTTTACAAGGCTCAGGCTCCCAATAAGGTGTTCGGTACATTAGTACAAACGCACTAATACCTAATTGATTCAACCATTTTGCCACCTTAATGCCCTCGTATTCAAAAGCCAAATTTTTGTAGCCACCTCCGGGAATTACGAGAATTGCTGGCTTTTTTACTTTTGAAACAGCTGCAGGATAATACCACATTTGTGGGTTGGTTATTTTTTGACTTATTTTTTTTGTGTTTAATAAATCAACATTTACCTCATTGCTGCTACAAGGAATCCCTTCCAAATAAAGAACTATTTTTTCCTGGGGTTTTTCCCACATAAAAAAACACATCCATAAGCTGACAAATAGTTTCATATAGCTTTTTACAGATAGAGTAGAATGTGTAAAGCCAACATTATATTGACTTTGCTTTCATTTGTATTCTGTTATATTATTTCTTCAATAATTTTTTTGCTGCAAACCCAGACACTTCAATAAAGTAAACTCCTGGATTTAGATGACTTAGATTTAATGGGCTGCCGTCATAAACATGATTACTTGTTTTTGCACCTGTTAAAGAGTAAATAGAAATTTCACTGCCTGAAGCAACTCCTGAGAGTTGTACGATATCTTTAACTGGGTTTTGTGATAAGGTAAATGATGGAAGCATATAAGTATCTCTATTTAAGGTGCTCCCTTGTATCATTACCACTTTATCAACCAAAAAATTTCTAGTATTTCCTATATTGTCTTGTGCGTGAATAAAACCAGATATTCCCCCGGAAGTAGCCGCGTTAAAAACAGAAGAACTTATTCCTTGAACAACAGCAATTCCAGATGTAATATTATCTGTTGCATTAGTGAGTTCAGCTGAAATTGTTGAAGATGCTGCGTCTGCTCCTAAAGTGAGCATAACTTTAATAATTAGATCATCTTGTTGGAAATCGGTAAGACCCGAACCGCCGCTTGTAACAGGTGTATTTCCTTGAGCTCTAACAAACAAACCTCCTTCTTTGAGAGTAGACAATTGTATATTAGCAATATCAGGTTCATCAAAACTATTGAAAACATTATTATTGAATCCAAATCTTGAAACTAGCTTACTAGCAGGAATGTCTACGCTAATCTTAAAATGTACTTCGAATGTAATTTCACTACCAGAAACGGTAAACGGAACACCCCATTTTGCCCAAGAGTAACCTGCGCTTGTTTCTGCTCTTTCTGAACCTACTGCGGGAGAGACAAACCAATTATTACTACCACCTCCCCAGTCTGAATTTACATTAAGGGCCCCTTGGATATAACCCTCAGCAGCGGTAAAGTCAACCGTAGTTGATGTTTGTGCAGTCAAAAAATTGGCAGTTAAAGCAAATAATAAAAAGTATAATTTTCTCATAAGTTATCGAATTAAATTTTAAACCAATTTAAATATAGAATCTTTAAGAGTGTGTTACAAATGTTCAATATTATATTACAAATTGATAGATAATTGACATTATTAATTTTTAACAATTGACCAACTTCTGGTTTCAGGCTTATTTTTCATATAAATAGCTCTCTCTATTTTTTTTAATTGGTCAGTTAACGAATCCTGTCTCGGAAAAGTCTCATAATAGTCATGCATGCTTTTTTTTATATAATTATAAAACGGTCTGCCCTCAATTTTTTTTAGTTTTTTTTCCAAGTGAATTTGTTTACTATATAAATTGTTAGGACCGGTGTAATCTCGAAGGTATTTATACACCATAAACGGAATTGAACGAAGTTGATAGCCTGTTTTTTTATACTCTTGACAAAGAATCATGATTTCTTGAGCTTGTTTATATTGTGGCGTATTTGATTCAGTAGAAAGATTGACTCCATCATTAAGTTGCTTCGCAGAAAATGTATTTATCAATTTATCTTGGATAAAAAGATCATAGTTGCCGCGATCAAGTCCAATAATTTTCAGTATTTCTTGGTTAAACTCTTGTTGAAAAGGAACTAAGGTGAGGGCTTTGTTTATCGACTTACTGATTGGAAATGGCAAACTATTTTCTAAGCATTTAAAGGAAATTTTATTTTTTATGAGTTGTAGTTCATATACATCACAGTTCTCTGTTTTCAAATTCTTCACCTCATTTAGACTTATAGTTATTTGAGCTACATTACTGTGCGATTCTATTGCCGATATTATTTTATGAAACATAATGAAGTGCCCTGTAGTTTCTGGATGCACGCGGTCTTTGCCAATTATGGTAAACAATGAATCTTTTTGAAGTTCTCGATGCATGATGTCTTGCATATGAGTATTTAAATCAATAGCTAGTCTATTGCTTTGTTTTGCAATTGATTTAATGTGTTTAGAACATTCAATAAGGGCGTCATTGCAACCTAAGTTTTTTACTTTTTCAATTTTCGAGTATTGATCGTAAATTGAAGGAGTAAGATAGATTGGAGTTATTCCTGATGCTTCAAATTTTTCTGCTAATATATCCGTATTTTGTTTGTATGCAGTCAGTGCATTTTTTCGCTTTTGTATAATCTCATCAGAGGCTTGACCTTCAAAATAGAGTGTTCGTATTACATCATTCATGCCAGTCATCAAAAACACATGTGTAGGATTATGCACAAGAACATCGTTCTTAAATCGATAACTCATACCTTCGGTGTTATCACCAGCAATACCACAGTTATGAAAAGTTAGCGCAATATTTGGATACCGAGTAGCATAAAAGAGTTGCAGAAATTCATGAAACTGCCCACCATGGGTAATACTATCTCCTAAAAAACAAATGGTATTTCCATTTTCAAAATTTTTGGATTCTTGTGATTGTGCATGTATCACTTCAGACCTCAAAAAACTCATTAAAATGAAACAAAAAATAATATAAAATCTCTCGCTTAGCATGGCTCTATCGCTTGATGATTAGCTTCAAAGTGGTGTTGTTAATTGTAACAAAATAGAGTCCATTGCACAGATGTTCCAAGTTTAGGCTTGATTTATCATATCGACTTGAAAATATTTTAGCACCAGTAATTGAATAAACAGAAATCATACTTCCTACTTCAGCACCTTTTATTTGAACTTGACCAGAGTTCGGGTTGGGGTAGATTTTCAATTTAGTGCTTCCAGTCTGCTTTTCATCAATCCCCAAAACCGCCGAATTTAAGGACTCCACAGTAAGTACAACAGAGCTTATGTGACCATCACTATCAGGAAAAGTGACGGAAATAATGTTGTTTTTTTGAATAATATTTATTGGTATAGGAATTTCGATGGCTCCAAAAAAATCATCTCTATCCAATTGATTATAGCCTTTCCAATTACTCGGTACAGGGACTGTCACGCCATTTACCAGAACAATTGGCGATTTGGAACGGTTATGCTTTCGACCAATACTCATCGCTAGAGTCACATATCCAGAATTGGCAGTAGTGATGTTATTAAAATTAAAATTAATTGCTTGATCTGCTTGAATGGGTTGTAAATAGGTCGAGCTATAATAACGTTCAGATTCAATCTTATTATCGAATATAACCGATTCTGAGAAAGTATATTCCATTAAAGTTGTTTCGTTTTTTTTAAGTGTATAGTTTTTGGGAGGCGCTGAAAAGGATTGGTTCGTATAATCTGGATCAGCATCAGAGTGAATTGTCAGAGATTTAATTCTTACATTGCTAATTGCGGGTAGATTTCCATTCATATTCAAACTAATGGGTTGGTCAAAATCGTCTAAATTATTGAGGGCAACATACAATTTGTCACTATCTATAAAAGCTTGGACTTGAACATCACTATTATTTGATCTAATTAACACCCTGTCACCAGAAAGATCTTTCCATAAATCATAAAAGTAGATTCTATTCGTAAATTCCCAGCCTGTAACTTGATCTAATGGCACTCCTATAGGTATAGGTTTGTAAAGTACTGATTTATAGGGCATGTAATCATTTGCTTCTGTGATATGCCATGTAGATTTTCCTGTTGTGAAAGGGATTGCGATTTCCAATCGATCCGTTCTCTCCAAAAGACCAAACAGTATTGCATTTTGAGAGCGCAAAGATTGTACATTACTGATGTCATTAAAGATACTATTTTCAATTCCTCCAAATTCTGTAATGGCATGCGGTTTAATTAGTCCCCATTTTACATAGCTATAAGTTTCTATCATATCTAAAATGGCTTCCAGATTACTGCCCGATCTTTTGGTGCTTTGTCCAATTTGATTGACGCCATCATACAAATGTGTAGAAAATGCATCCATATATTCACCTGCTTCATCCATAAAAAGTTTCATGTTTTGATTCCATATGGAAAAGTCATTTTTTTCAAAGGATGGATATGCAGCTGAATACCCGATAATTTTTATGTTATCTAGCTCGGGAGTAGCGTGAATTTTTTGTCCTATTTGTTTAAAAAACTGAGTCATTTCAAGTTTCACTCTAGCTTCTGCAGCCGAATCCCAATCGGGTTCTTCATAAAAATCTCGTGCATGAACAAATGGCTCGTTCATTGGCTCGTAATATTCAGGTCGAGAAAATGGATTCACCGAATTTTTAAAATACTCAACAGTCCAATCTGCAAATGCTATTGGATCAAGACCTTCTGCATAAACTTTGTTTGGGTGATCAGTTGCTATGTATCTGCGCACCTCTCTTAGTTCTGAGCTAATCTCAGAAATAGGATCTGGATAAACACCAACCTCTCCTGTTTCTCCCAAGGCTGCCGACCCCGGTGACCAAAAGGCACGTCCACTTTGACTCACATTATAATTAGGGTAAAAACCATTTTCTACATCATCTGGGTTCGAATGAATATTAAAATATTTAGTACGATCTAGTGAAGAAACGCCGCCAATCATTCTTTCTATTTTTGGGAATACATCTACATTTGAAGTCATGCTAACTTTTTTTACATTTATTGCCGAAATTGAAGTGCCACTTTTAAATGACTGTGCATGGAAAAAACCATAAATATTAGAAGTTGCAGCTGCATAAATAGCTGAACTAATCCCTGTGTATGATCCAATACTTGAAGAGTTTCCATCGGTAACATTATGCAATTTTGCGGAAATTGTTGAAGACGCAGCATCTGTACCCAACATTAGAGTTACCAAAACAGCCAGATCATCTGTTGTTCCATTTGATCCTTGACAATCAGAAATAGGCAAAACAGTTTCTAAGTTTAGTGGTGCTGAATTGTTGTCATTACGAAGTTGTAGTGCTCCTCCTGGGTTGTCTTCATTATTTGCAGTTGTTGATAGAAAGACCGTATTTGAAGGCGGATTTGAACTACTAACATCATTAGTTGAACTAAAGCCAATTTTAATCATAGGATTGTTTTGAGCAGTTAAGGTTCCTGTAAAGTTTAAATCGACTCTAAATGTTATTTGGTCTCCTGTTCCAGACAATGCAAATTTTTGCCCCCAGGCTGCTCTTTTCCATTCACCATAAGTGGAGACCATTTCTTGGTTGGTGTCAACAACCCATGTTGTTGTTTGATAACTAGCATCCCAACCATTTTGATTATAGAGTGCCCCATTAGTAAAGCCTTCATCAGATGTAAAATTCACTACATTCTGCGCTTGTATAGAATTGATACACAAAGCAAATAATAATATTTGAATAGCTATTATTTTATTTTTCATTTAAAATTTTGTTTTGAACACATTCTTGAAAGACGATATTATTAGTTTGAACGATTCACTATTTTTTCTAGGTTTAAAATCAATGAACTTAAATGCCCTCCTGAATCTGGAAAACTTATGTCAACTTTATTATTTTCTTTTATTAAATTCATAGGAACGGGAATTTTAATAGCTCCGAAAAACTTTTTTCTATTGGTCTGATCATATCCTTTCCAGTTTAAAGGAACTTTAACTTTTTCTCCATTGACTAATACCGTTGGAGTTTTTGATAAATCATGATCTCTTCCAAGGCTCATACTAAGTGTTGCTATACCTATTCCAAGTTCAATATTATTAAATTCAAATGTTATTTCTT
>JAQXAP010000087.1 GCA_029252865.1 Polaribacter sp. | reverse complement strand
AGTATATCCCAATCCAACAGCATCGGGCAGCAATTTAAAAATATTGAATTTGGTTAAAGGAGAGAATGTGATCACTATTTATAATATGATTGGACAAAAAATATACAAAACGAGCCATTTAGCTTTAGATAATTCAGCAACAATAAATCTTCCTGAATTAAGTACCGGAAATTATATCTTGAAAATAAACAATACCTCTAAAAATAAGTCTACAATTAAAAACCTGATTATAAAATAAAAAGGCACAACCGCATATAAAAACAATCAAATTAATTTAATTTTAACCTAAATTTCTATTTCAAAACAAGGCATAGAAAGTAAAAACATAGTGACCATAATTAGTAAAAAAAATAGCAAATGAAAAATTTAAGTATGACAGATTCAAAGAAACACGTATCTATTAGGTACATCATTCCCTTATTATTGTTAGTAATAAGTGCCTCGTGTTCAGACCGCAGAATAACCTTTCCAAAAACTGATTTATCAAAAGAAAACTTAATTCCAAAACCATTAAACATCGTTTCAACGAACAGTGGTTTTGCTCTCGATGAATTTACCTCCATTCAAACTCCTGCAGATTCTAAAGAATTTACTGACATCGGATTTTTTCTAGCTGATAAAATAAATACACAGACAAATCTTAATGTAAGGGTAAATGAAGAAAGTGCCAAAACCTTTATTTGTATCAAGCAATCAAAAAACAAAGAGTTAAAAAACCCGGAATCTTATGAATTAAAAATAACGCAAGATTCAATTGTACTAAATTCAAAAACTGCTGCTGGCGCTTTTAGAGGCATACAAACAATTAGGCAAATTATTCCTCAAATAAGTAACGATACTCTTGCCAAAAACCCAATATGGGTCATCCCTACAGGAAAAATAACAGATGCTCCTCAATTTGCGTATAGAAGTTCTATGTTAGATGTAGCGCGTCATTTCTTTAGCGTAGATGATGTGAAAAAATATATTGACGTATTAAGTTATTATAAATACAACACATTGCATTTACACCTTTCTGACGACCAAGGTTGGAGAATAGAAATTAAATCGTGGCCAAAACTTACTGAAATCGGTGCTAAGTCAGAGGTTGGGGGCGAATCAGGAGGCTTTTACACACAAGAAGATTTTACTGAAATTGTTAAATATGCAGCCGCTAGATATATCACAATTGTACCTGAAATTGATATGCCTGGGCATACCAATGCCGCTTCGTTTTCGTATCCTTTTTTAAATGGAAATGGTAAAACCCTTGAGTATTACGAAGGAATTAAAGTTGGCTTTAGCACATTCGATACAAGAAAAGATTCCGTTTATAGTTTTATAGACGATGTTATTCGAGAAATTTCATCGTTAACTCCAGGACCTTATTTTCATATTGGTGGAGACGAAAGCCATGTTACCAAAAAAAATGATTACATCTATTTTGTAAACAAAGTAGAAAAAATTGTTCAAAAATATGGTAAACAAATGATTGGTTGGGATGAAGTAGGTAATGCAGATATAGATACCACCTCTATTTCTCAATATTGGTCTCGAAACAAAAAAAACTTAGCTACGGCTGTCTCAAAAAACATGAAGGTTATCTTATCACCTGCTAATAAAGCTTATTTAGATTTAAAATACGATACATTGTCTAAATTTGGTTTAACATGGGCTGGCTATATACCTGTAGATACAGGCTACAACTGGAGCCCTGAATCATATCTCCAAAAAGAAAATATTCTTGGTATAGAGGCGCCACTATGGACAGAAACTGTAAGTAATATTGAAGAATTAGAGTATTTAGCCTTTCCGAGAGCTATCGGCTACAGTGAGCTTGGTTGGACAATTAAAGAAAATCGAAATTGGGAGAACTACAAAGTGCGTTTGGCTAACCAGAAGCCATTCTTAGATCGTATGAATATTAAATATTACCCTTCTAAATTAATTAACTGGAAGTAAAAAATATATTCGCTACAAAAACTAGTAGAATACCAGAAAAGGAGCTAAAACTTACAACATAGTTAGCTCAAAAAACAGGCACAGTAGGTTGCCCTAAAAAATTAACACCAAGATGCAAAAAAATCTAATATTGTTTCTATTATTCATGTTGGCAATCTCTTGTAATCAACATTTAAAAAGTATTGATTTCACAGAAGAAGGAAGTTTTACAAGCGGAATTGAAGGACCTGCAACAGATCATGCAGGAAATATTTATGCTGTAAATTATCTAGAACAAGGAACTATAGGGAAAATCTCCTCAAAAGGAGAAAGCTCTTTGTTTATAAAACTACCCAATGGCAGTATAGGAAATGGGATACGGTTTGGAAATAAAAATCAAATGTTTGTTGCAGATTATGTAAATCATAATATTCTAGAAATTGATTTGATCAGTAAAGAGATTGAAATATTTGCGAATGAATTGAACGCTAATCAGCCAAATGACATCGCTATTTCTCCTAATGGAACACTATACGCAAGTGACCCTAATTGGTCGGATGATACTGGTAAATTGTGGAAAATAACCAAAGAAAAAGGTTTCGAGTTATTAGAACAAGAAATGGGCACTACTAACGGTATTGAAGCAAGTCCTGATGGTAAAAAACTATATGTAAATGAATCAGTACAAAGAAAAATATGGGTGTATGATATTACTGAAAATGGTTCATTAAGAAATAAGCGAGAGTTCTTTTCTTTTGAAGATTTTGGTTTAGACGGAATGCGTTGCGACAGAAATGGGAATATATACGTGTGCCGATATGGTAAAGGCACAGTTGCCATCTTATCACCGGCAGGAAAATTATTACAAGAAATAGCTTTAAAAGGTAAAAAACCTACAAATATTACGTTTAGCAACGATTACAATACGTGCTATGTAACGATTGCAGATAGAGGCTGTATTGAAGTTGTAAAACTATGATAAAAAAAAGAAAACTATGGAAATACCTCATCACATTGAAGACCTTTATGCAATTCTCTCTGTTCGTTAAGAAAGCTGTTTTGCTTATTTAAATCTGCAATTAAGCTGAGTTTTTTTGATTGTATTTTAAAACGGAAATATCCACTTTTATAGGACTACTTTTTTGCATTAAATTAATTACAGAAGCCATTTTTTGGTTTTTATATTTTATTTATTACATTAGCTACATGGAGCCTATTCCAAACAAAACCCCTTACTAAGGGTTTCATCAGATGATAAAAAAAATCAACAACAACATTCACATAAAAACTTTTAATCGTTATTAAATATTTTATTTAATAACACCAAAATGGAGACTTGACTCCATTCAAAAAACGGGGCGAAACCGAAAAGCCTTATCAGTAGGACAATTAAAAATATGTAAAACAAAAAAATGGAAGCACAAAAAGTCGACATGTTCATGATGTCAAATGGGAAATTCTTTGAAAGTCACAATACCAATGTAATTAGAGAAAGGTTAATAGCTCTTGATGAGTCAAAATGGCCAATGCTATCAACTACTCAATTCAAAGACCCAACAACTACCCTTATTGTTTCTATTTTAGCAGGTGGCTTAGGTATTGATCGTTTTATGATTGGCGATACAGGAATGGGAATTGGTAAGCTTTTAACTTGCGGTGGTTTTGGAATTTGGACAATAATTGACTGGTTTATGATTCAAAAAGCAACAAGAGAAAAGAATATGCAAAAAATTCAACAATTTATGTAGAAATGATTCTTAACAGGAACAAGCTGTATTTAATTTTGCTTATAGCATGTTTAGCAGGGTATATTTGGCTTTATTTTGGTTTCGCAAATGACATTACCAAAAACAACTCGGTTGAAGTTTGCGCAATCAAGTATGTAACAAATATACCCTGCCCTTCTTGTGGCTCTAGCCGTTCTGTTATTTCATTACTAAAGGGCGATTTTATTAGAGCATTTAAATTTAATCCATTAGGTTATTTAATTGCAGTCATTATGCTTATTACTCCAATATGGGTTTTAACAGATGTAAATAGAAAAAAACAAACTTTATTTGATTTTTACCTAAAAATAGAAAAGTATATAAGAAAACCAACTATTGCAATTCCTTTAATACTACTAATAATCACCAACTGGATTTGGAATATCGTAAAAGAGCTATGATACAAATAAAAGAATTTAATTACCAACCAAGCGAGCACGAAACAGAAACGGCATCAAGTAGTTATTTAATGTCTTTAATTGCTATTATTGTTGGAGTTCCACTACCCATAGTAAACCTAATTGCGACACTTATTTTTTACTTAGGCAATAGAAAATCCACCTATTTTGTTCGGTGGCACTGCATGCAAGCGTTGTTATCTCAACTATCCATGCTTTTCATTAATAGTTATGCTTTTTGGTGGACAGTATCCTTAATTTTTAAAGAAGAAACAATTACGAGTAACTACATTGCGTACATAATAGTCGCGTTAGTTTTTAACTTAACCGAATTTATAACAACCATTTATACGGCAATTCAGACAAGAAAAGGGATTCATGTTGAGTGGTGGTTTTATGGAACATTAACAAACATTATTTGCAAAGAAAAGTTATGAAAAAAATCATTATCCAAGGAACAATAACTGTATTTCTATTTTTTGGGTCATGGTACACCATAAAACAAATAGACTGGGTAAAGATTTTTAGAGTTGAAAAGGTTGCAGATAAGACAGCACAAAAATTAGGCGATTTTTTATGGAAAACGATAAAAAATACGGAAGAAGAAAACAAAAATAGTCATGTTGTAAAAACAATAGAAAGTATAGTTACTCAAATTTGCAAGTCAAATAAAATTGAGCGGAAGAACATAAAAATTCATGTTATTAACAAAGATGAAATTAATGCTTTTGCGCTGCCCAACGGGCATTTAATAGTTTATAGTGGGTTAATTTTAAATTCAGACAATCAAGAAGAACTGATTGGTGTTATCTGTCATGAGATTGCGCATATAGAGCTACACCATGTTATGAAAAAGTTAGTCAAAGAAATTGGGCTATCCGCTTTAATATCAATGACAACCGGTGGCAGCGGATCAGAAATCATAAAAGAAACAGCCAGAATGCTCTCTTCATCTGCATTTGACAGAAGCCTAGAAAAGGAAGCCGACATAAAAGCAGTTGATTATTTAATAAGTGCAAAGGTAAATCCAGATCCGTTTGCTAATTTTCTTTACAAACTATCAGATGAAGAGCATGCCGCAGCAGCATACTTTAAATGGATAAGTACTCATCCTGACTCAAGAGAAAGAGCAGCGTATATTATTGAGTATAGCAAAACCAAAAGCACGACTTACGAATCTATGCTATCTATTGAAACTTGGGAAAAAGTAATAGAAGAATTACGCGAATATTAGAACCATTACTGCACTGTAATGCCATTATGAAGCATTGCAACATCAAGAGCACATCTTAAAAAGAAAAAACTGAATACACCAAGATTACAGAAGGTTCTTGTTTAAAACCTACCATAAACATCCAAATAGATATACTTTACCTAAAACACACCTCAATGCATGCGGTGTGCCAAAATAGCATCAAAAAATAGAAATATTTTATACTTCTAAATAAGATAACTTTTATCTTTGCTTTCCAAAAACAACTTATAAATTATATGGTAACCCCTGCCATAGTATGAAATATAGCTAATTATGAAAAAAAATATACTTTTAACAATCGTATGTATTGCATTTCTCCTTCCAGAAATTGGAGAAGCTCAAATCAATGAAAACAAATTAGGCGCATGGTATATGTATTTTTTCAATACTACATTTAAAGAGAGCCAATGGGGTGTTCAAGGAGATATACAATATCGTAATTGGAATGTTGCTGGAGATCTTGAACAATTATTATTGCGCGGAGGTCTTACATACAAACCTAAAAATGCGGATATCAAACTAACCCTTGGTTATGGAAATATCACTACTGGGCGTTATGGATCTGACAAATCAACCACCTCAGAAAGCAGGTTTTATCAAGAGGCACTCTTCCCTGTTAAATTTGGCAATCGTTTTTATACCAACCACCGTTTTAGATACGAACAACGGTTTGTAGAAAATCAAGATTTTAGAACACGTTACAGGTATAACCTCTTTTTAAATATTCCCTTAAACAAAGCTGCAATGGACGCCAAAACCATGTACTTAGCAATGTACAATGAAATTTTCATCAATGGTCAAAGAGCTATCGGAAACGGTAATAATGTAGAAGTATTTGATAGAAATAGGCTTTATGTGGGCATGGGATACATCCTAAAAAAAGGACTTAAAGTGCAACTAGGAGTCATGAATCAGTCTACAAATACTTGGCAAAAAAATCAACTTCAGTTCAGCCTACACCAAAAAATTTAACGAGTTA
>JAQXAP010000083.1 GCA_029252865.1 Polaribacter sp. | reverse complement strand
AAGAGATATGCTGCTTTCGGAGATGTTTATTTAAATTGGGAAATTATAGAAAATCTATCATTTAAGACAACTTTAGGAGGTGGATTTAATACTTTTGATTCAAGACGTTTTACATCTTTAGATCCTGAACATGGAGAGCCAATTGGTATCAATAATTTAAATGAGCAAGACCAAACGGCTTCTAATTGGATATGGTCAAATGTATTGTCTTACAACAAAACATATAAAGAACACAGTATTAATGCCTTATTAGGTTATGAAGCATTGAAAAATTCTGATAAAGGAAAAGGGGTTACTGTTTCAGATTTCTTATTCGAAACACCTGACTTTTATTTATTAAACAATGGTGCGGTGCCACCAAAAGTAGATTATGCTTATGATAATTCTAATTCATTAGCATCTGTTTTCGCAACTGTAAACTATTCTTTTAGGGACAAATACTATGCAACTGTGACATTGAGAAACGATACATCTTCTCGTTTTTTAGGTGACAATAAAAGTGCTACGTTCCCTTCTTTTAGTGGAGGATGGATCATGAGTAAAGAAGATTTCTTTAATGCTGACGGTTTTGTTAACAGATTGAAATTAAAAGGATCGTGGGGGCAATTAGGTAATCAAACATTACCAGTGAATAATCCAACCATAAACATTTCAAGCTTAAATAGTTCACAAGCTGATTATTACTTTGATGGAGCTAATATAAGTTCAGGAGCAATTATATCAGCAATTGGAAACCCGAATTTAAAATGGGAAACAAGTGAAACGCTAAACTTTGGTGTTGAACTAGCTATGTTAGATAGTAGATTAAATATGTCTCTAGAGGGTTATCAAATTAAAACTAAAGATTTGATTTCTCAAGATTTTGGGTTAATTAGTACAACTGCAATTGATGCATCTGCTCCATATGTAAATTTGGGTGACATACAAAACACAGGATTTGATTTAGGCATAGGATGGAATGATACTACAGATTCAGGTTTCTCTTATGGCGCAAGTTTAAATTTATCACGTTATAAAAATGAAGTGGTTAAATTGATTGGGGGAGCTCCAGTTGGAGGT
The DNA here is from genome assembly GCA_029252865.1 of Polaribacter sp. Lineage (GTDB taxonomy): Bacteria > Bacteroidota > Bacteroidia > Flavobacteriales > Flavobacteriaceae > Polaribacter. Next base: position 4,437 of record JAQXAP010000083.1, on the reverse strand, counting down.
AGAACAAATGAATTAAGAGGGCAACAACCTACAAGAACGGAAGAAGGAGAAGAGATGTCTTATTTCTACGGTCGTAAAGTAATTGGATTGTCTGATACAGGTAGGTTTGTTTATGAAGATGTAAATGGTGATGGAACTGTAGATGATGATGATAGAACAAATATTGGTTCTCCACATGCAGATTTCACCTATGGTCTAAACTTATCAGGAGCCTACAAAGGTTTTGATGCTCAGTTATTCTTTACAGGTTCTCAAGGAAACGATATTTATAACTTCAATAAATTTTATACAGATTTTCCTGCTTTCGTAAATGGAAATAGAAGCACAAGAGTATTAGACGCCTGGACACCAAGTAATACAAACACTAATGTGCCAGCATTATCAACTTCAATTACAAATAACGAAGGTGATCCAAACTCATATTACGTAGAAGATGGTTCTTTCTTTAGACTAAAAAATATTCAAATCGGATATTCGTTGTCAGAAAATATCACTAGCAAAATGAATATAAGCTCTGCCCGCTTCTATGTACAAGCAACTAATTTATTTACTATTACAGATTATTCTGGGTTTGATCCTGAAATCATCTCACAAAATAATTTAAGTTTAGGTGTTGATAACAGAATTTACCCAAATTCTAAGATATTTACAATGGGTGTTAATTTTAAATTTTAAAAAAAAATGAAAAAAATATTTCTTTATTTTAGTGCGCTAGCATTGGTACTAGCGTGTAGCGATGACTTTACAGAATCACCAGCTGTTGGTGCTTTAAGTGATGCAGCATTGCAAAATGAAACAGGAGTTAATTTAATGCTTACAGGTGCCTATTCTGCGCTAGATGGTGTTCGATTAAACTCTGTAGGAGAAGGATGGGCTCAAGGTCCTTCTAACTGGATTTTTGATACATTGTCTGATGACGCCCACAAGGGAAGTACGGATGGTGATCAACCAGAATTATATAATGTAGAAACTTTAAATTGGTCCACCGGAAGCTCATATTTCTTAGGAAAATGGTCTGCAGTGTGGGCGGGTGCTCAAAGAGCCAATGCAGTAATCGCATTGATTAATACAATCCCAGAAGGAGATTTTAGTGCTCAATTGGCAGAAGCTCGTTTTTTAAGGGGTCATTTTTACTTTGAATTGACAAAAATATTTAAGTATATCCCTTTTATTGACGAAGAAATGTATGCCGCTCAGGAGTTTAACCAACCAAACCTTAGTGCGCCGTGGGATAAAATAGAGGCAGATTTTAAATATGCTGCGGACAACTTACCAAATAGCCAAGATGTAATAGGTAGACCAAATTCTTGGGTTGCGAAAGCATTTTTAGGAAAAACACATTTGTACCAATCTGATTGGAATGCGGCGCTGCCATTACTAGCAGATGTTGTTAACAATGGTCCTTATTCTTTAATGACAGATTTTGTAGATAACTTTAGATTGGCTGGTGAGAATAGTAGTGAAACAATGTTCGCTATCCAATTTACCAAAGATGCTACTGGATCAAATACAAATCTAAGAGGTGCGTTAAATTTCATTAATGGTGGCCCTTATGCTTCTTGTTGTGGATTCTATATGCCGTCTCAAGATTTATTGAACGCCTATAAAACTACTGCATCCGGTCTACCAGAATTAGATACTTACGGAGATAGTGATGTAACTAGTGATTTAGGGATTCCTTCAGCAGATCCATTTACACCATATGCAGGTCCATTAGATCCAAGAGTTGATTACACAATTGCTCGAAGAGGTATCGATTATAACGGTTATGGAGTAAGCCCGGGTGCAGATTGGTTAAGAAATGAGCCTTCTGATATTTCAGGTGCTTATCTACCTAAGAAAAACACTTATTGGAACGGTGAAACAGACAACATGTCAACAGGTGGTTGGGGTGAACAAAACTCTGGAGTTAACTATCACGTGATGCGTTTTGCAGATGTCTTGTTAATGCATGCGGAAGCAGCTCTTGAAACGGGAGATTTAAGCACTGCACTTACAAATGTAAATATAGTAAGAAATAGAGCTAAAAACTCAAATTATGTGCAAGCGCCAGGAGGAGGTAATGCGGCAAATTATGTAATAGAACCTTATGCTTCCTCTGATTTTTCAACGCAAGAAAATGCTAGAAAAGCAGTACGTTTTGAGCGTCGTTTAGAAATGGGAATGGAAGGACATAGATATTTTGATATCGTAAGATGGGGAAATACGGCTGCAAGAATGAATACATATGTTGAGAATGAATCTCGTGCGAACCCACAATTTGGCTCAGAAGCTGGTACTTGGAGTAGTAAACATAATAATTGGCCAATTCCAGTTTCAGCAATTGATGGAAGTGGTGGGAAATTAACTCAAAACCCAGATTGGTAAAATAAATTTTGAATTAGTTTATTACAGGGCATTGAAAGATGCCCTGTTTTTTTATATTTACGCATATCTAATATCTATTCTCAAAGTAATGAAAAAACTTTTTTTACCATTTATAGTTGTGCTCTTTTTATCAGCCTGCAAAAATGATTTTAAAAATAACTCCCCTATTTTCAAAAAAATAAACGCCTCATATTCAGGTATTAATTTTGCAAATACCTTAAAAGAAAATGACTCTTTAAATTATTTGACTTATGCATACATGTATATGGGTGGAGGAATATCTGTTGGTGATATCAATAACGACGGGTTAAATGATTTGTTTTTTACAGGTAACATGGTATCTAATAGATTATACCTAAACAAAGGTAATCTCAAATTTGAGGATATTACCAATGTTGCAAATGTTGGAGGCGACAAAAGATGGTTTACTGGTGTTACCATGGCCGATGTTAATGATGATGGATATTTAGATATATACTGCTCAGTGAGCGGAAAATACGGCCCAAAAGAAAATCTTCTCTATATAAATAATAGAGATATGACTTTTTCCGAAAAAGGAGAAGAATTTGGCTTGGCAGATGCCGGACATAGCGTACAATCTACCTTTTTTGATTATGACTTAGATGGAGATTTAGATTTGTTTTTAGCAAACTACCCCTCTACTCGATTTAATGCACCAAATAGTCACTATTTATGGAAAATGAAAAACCCAAAAGAGAACGAAACAGATAAATTGTTTCGTAATGATGGAGGTAAATTTGTAAATGTTACGAAAGAATCTGGAGTTGGCACTTTTGGCCTCTCATTAAGCTGTACAGTAGGTGATTTAAATAATGATGGTTGGCCAGATTTATATGTTTCCAATGATTTTAGTTCACCTGATTATTTATTTATCAATAACCAAGATGGGACTTTTAGCGAACAAGTAAAAAAAACCACAAAACACACAGCCTTTTATGGTATGGGTGTAGACATTGCTGATTTTAATAACGATCAATTATTAGATTTAATTCAGGTAGATATGATGGCTCAAAATAATCGTAGGCAAAAAGCGAATATGGCGAGTATGAATCCAAGATTATTTTGGAGTACTGTTAACTCAGGATTTCACTATCAATACATGCAAAATAACCTTCAACTAAATCATGGTGTTTTAAATGACTCACTACCCCATTTTAGCGATGTATCAAGAATCGCCGGTTTATCGTCTACCGATTGGAGCTGGGGACCTCTTTTTGCTGATTTAGATAATGACGGACTCAAAGATATCTTTATTTCAAACGGAACGCGAAGAGAAATTAACAACAGAGATTTCTTTAATGAAATGAAAAAATTAAAATTAACAAAGGCTGATATGTTAAAGAAAAGCCTTGAAATTCCCTCTGAAAAAATTGACAATTTTGCTTTTAAAAATATGGGTGATTTAAATTTTGAAAAGGCAAATGATCTATGGGGAATAAAATATAAAGGATTCTCAAATGGGGTCGTTTATGTTGATTTAGATAATGATGGAGATCTTGAAATTATTACAAACAATATTGATGATGTTGCATCAGTATTCGAAAATACGAGTTCGACTATCAATAATTATTTAATGGTTGATTTTGAGGGCAAGAGAGGAAATAAGTTTGGTTTAGGTAACAGAGTGTATATTACAGTTGGTGATGAAACGCAAATGCAGGAACTTACCCTTACCCGAGGATTTCAATCATCTGTTGCTCCTGAACTACATTTTGGATTGAACAAATCAACCATAATTGAAAGTTTAAAAGTTGTTTGGACAGATGGAAAAACGCAAGAAATAAGTAACCTTGATGTTAACCAAAAAATAACACTAAATTACAAAGATGCTATAGAAACTAAAGCTAATACTAAAATCGTAAAGCAGCTATTCACTTCAAATACAGACAATGTGTTTCCAGAACATAAACATGTAGAAAATTATTACGACGATTTTGTTGATCAAGTGTTATTACCGCATAAAATGTCTCAATTCGGACCTGCACTGGCCGTTGGAGATTTAAATGGTGATGGTTTAGAGGATTATTTTGTGGGCGCAGCCTCAAATCA
>JAQXAP010000032.1 GCA_029252865.1 Polaribacter sp. | reverse complement strand
GGACGAATAACTGCCTTTGTTAAATTGAATACAGATTTTAAGTTCACTTCAATTACTTTATCAAAATCATCCTCAGAAATACGCATCAATAAATTATCTTTAGTAATACCTGCATTATTTACTAAAATATCTATGGCTCCAAATTCCTTTAGAACTTCTTTTGCTAATTCTTGAGCAGCATTAAAATCTGCTGCATTTGATTGGTAACCTTTTGCAGAAACTCCTAAGACTTTTAATTCTTCTTCCAAAGCGTTAGCAGCATCAACAGAGGAACTATAAGTAAAGGCTATATTTGCACCTTGTTTTGCAAATTCTAATGCAATTCCACGACCGATACCTCTTGTGGCCCCTGTTATAATTGCTGATTTATTTTGTAATAATTTCATGTAACTTGATTAATTTTGACGGCAAATATACTAAAATAAAGAAAACTTAGATAATAATTTTGTTTTACATGAACCCCTGTAAACATTGAAAAGCCCATAAATAGAAATTTAATTTTATTCATAATTATTAATTTGTGTTAAAATAAAAAATCCGTTGAATTTGTTAATTCAACGGATTTTAATCTATTTTACTATAAAACTTTAACAGTTTTTTACGGTAATCTGTATTACTTTAATACTGCTGTAATCATTTCGCCTATTTTAGCGGGAGAACTAACAACATGTATACCATTTTCTGCTAGAATTTTCATCTTTGCTTGTGCTGTATCATCAGCACCACCAACTATTGCTCCTGCATGCCCCATTGTTCTTCCTGCTGGTGCAGTTTGACCAGCTATAAAACCAACAACTGGTTTTCTATTACCATCCGCCTTAATCCATTGTGCAGCCTCTGCTTCAAGATTTCCGCCAATTTCACCAATCATTACAATTGCTTCCGTTTCATCATCATTCATTAATAATTCTACAGCTTCTTTTGTTGTAGTCCCAATAATTGGATCTCCACCAATACCAATTGCTGTTGTAATTCCATATCCTTGTTTTACAACCTGATCTGCAGCTTCATATGTTAAAGTTCCTGATTTAGAAACGATTCCTACTTTACCTTTTTTAAAGATAAAACCAGGCATAATACCCACTTTAGCTTCATCCGGAGTAATTACTCCAGGACAGTTAGGTCCAACTAATCTGCAATCTCTATTGTCAATATATGCTTTCACTTTTACCATGTCTGCAGTTGGAATTCCCTCAGTAATACAAATAATAACTTTGATTCCTGCATCAGCAGATTCCATAATTGCGTCAGCTGCAAATGCTGGTGGTACAAAAATGATAGAAGTATCAGCTCCAACTTTCTCTACAGCTTCTATAACTGTATTAAAAACTGGTTTTCCTAAATGTATTTGACCTCCTTTTCCTGGAGTTACACCTCCAACAACATTCGTTCCATAATCGATCATTTGACTTGCGTGAAATGTACCTTCACCGCCTGTAAAACCTTGAACTATAATTTTTGATTCTTTATTTACTAAAACACTCATTGGTTTTTTATTTTTTTCGTTGGACAAAAATAGCTTATTGATTGTTTTTAAAAAAGTATTTTAAGAATTCTTTCTACTTTTTAAAAAACGTTTTATTTCTGCCATTTCTTTTAATTTTTCTCGAGATTCTGAAACTGGAGTCCCGAAATAACTTTTCCCTCCTACTACGGATTTTGTAACTCCGGTCTGACCAAGTATTACAGCTCCCTTGCCTATTGTAATTCCACTATTTGTACCTACTTGCCCCCAAATGGTTACTTCATCTTCAATAATCACACAACCAGCTATTCCTGTTTGTGAAGCTATTAAACATTTTTTTCCAATTTTTGTATCATGTCCAATATGTACTTGATTATCAATTTTTGTACCTTTTCCAATAGTCGTATCTCCAGAAACCCCTTTATCAACCGTACAAGATGCACCTAAATCAACATCGTCCTCTAAAACTACCCTTCCTCCAGAGACCAATTTATCGAATCCTTCTGGCCTATTTTTGTAGTAAAACGCATCTGCTCCTAACACGGTATTTCCGTGAATAATTACATTGTTTCCAATTACTGAATTGTCATAAATAGTCACATTGGGATGAATTATACAATTTTGACCAATTGAGACATTATTACCAATAAACACATTGGGCTGAATAATTGTATTCTTTCCAATTGTTGCCGAATCAGAAAAACAAACTTTAGCTGCAATAAAAGGATTAAAATGATTTGTTATTTTATTGAAATCACGAAAAGGGTCATCAGAGATCAATAAAGACTTTCCTTCTGGACATGCTACTTTTTTATTGATTAAAATTATCGTAGCGGCAGAGTTCAATGCTTTATCGTAATATTTCGGGTGATCGACAAAAACTATATCTCCTTTTTCTACAACATGAATTTCATTAATTCCCAAAATTTCAAAATTATCATCACCAATATATTCAGCATTAATTAATTGAGCAATTTGTTTTAGGGTTTGGGATTTATTAAATTTCATATTTCGATAAGTGTTCTTTGAAAAAGAGTATTAAGAGCTTTCGTTAATTGAAATCCTCTTACAGATAATTTTTACTCTTTAATTCTTTCTTGATAAGTTCCCTTTGTAGTTTCCACTTTAATTTTATCTCCTTCATTAATGAATAAAGGAACATTAATAACAGCACCACTTTCTACAGTAGCAGGTTTTGTTGCATTGGTAGCTGTGTTTCCTTTCACTCCAGGTTCTGTATGAGTAACTTCTAAAACTACACTTGCTGGCATTTCAACAGACAAGGGCATCTCATCTTCAGAATTGATTATGATAGTTACAGTTTCTCCTTCTTTCATTAAATCTGGAGAATCTAAAACATTTTTCTCTAATTGAATTTGAGAATAATCTTTTTGATTCATAAAATGATATGTTTCTCCCTCGTTGTATAAGTACTGAAACTTATGCGTTTCAACTCGAATATCCTCTATTTTTCTCCCTGCCGGAAATGTATTATCTACAACTTTTCCATTGGTAACACTTTTTAATTTTGTTCTTACGAATGCTGGACCTTTTCCAGGTTTTACGTGTAAAAACTCAACTATTTTGTAGATGTCATTATTATATTTAATACACAATCCATTTCTAATATCTGATGTTGTTGCCATTTTTATATTTTAATTAGCTTTATAATATCCTTTCATAATTCCCCTATGAGAATCTTTAATAAATTGTACTATTTCGTCACGCTCTGGGGTTGCCTCCATTTCTGCTTCAATAATATCAATTGCCTGGGAATTGTTATAATTTTTTTGAAATAGAATTCTATATATATTCTGAACTTCTCTAATTTTTTCTGTAGAAAAACCTCTCCTACGCAAACCTACTGAATTAATCCCTACATAGGATAAAGGTTCTCTTGCTGCTTTTACAAATGGTGGAACATCTTTTCTAACTAAAGAGCCTCCCGTAACAAAGGCATGATTCCCTACTGATGCAAATTGATGTATCGCAACCATTCCAGCTAAAACAACATTGTTTCCAATAGTAACATGACCAGCCAAAGTTGTATTGTTGGAAAAAATGCAATTGTCCCCAACAAAAGTATCGTGCGCAACATGGCAATAAGCCATAATTAAACAGTTATCTCCTATTTTGGTTTTCATTCTATCAGAGGTGCCTCTATTAATTGTTACGCATTCTCTAATAGTAACATTATCACCTATTACAACAGTTGTTTCTTCGTCGTTAAATTTTAAATCTTGAGGAATTGCAGAAATAACTGCTCCAGGAAAGATTCTACAATTTTTACCAATAATTGCGCCTTCCATTATGGTAACATTCGAACCAATCCATGTTCCAGAGCCTATTTTTACATTGTTATGAATTGTAGTAAAAGGTTCAATTACTACATTTCTGGCAATTTTAGCTTGTGGATGAACATATGCTAATGGTTGATTCATAATTATTTAATTTTTGAAATTTGTGCCATTAATTCAGCTTCCGCAACGATTCTTCCGTTTGCATAAGCATACGCCTGCATATGACAAATACCTCTTCTAATTGGTGTAATTAATTCACATTTAAAAATAATAGTATCACCAGGTAAAACTTTTTGTTTAAATTTAACTTTATCCATCTTCATAAAATATGTAAGATAATTTTCTGGGTCCGGAACGGTATTTAATACGAGAACTCCACCACATTGGGCCATAGCTTCTACTTGTAAAACTCCAGGCATTACTGGGGATCCTGGGAAATGACCAACGAAAAAATTCTCATTCATAGTTACATTCTTCATTCCTACAACATGTGTATCAGAAAGCTCTAAAATTCTATCTATCAATAAAAATGGTGGTCGGTGAGGAAGAATATCCATAATTTGATGAATATCTAACAAAGGAGGTAAATTCAAATCATATGAAGGTACTTTATTCCTTTTTTCTAATTTGATTATTTTTGCTAATTTTTTTGCGAACTGAGTATTAATTAAGTGTCC
>JAQXAP010000011.1 GCA_029252865.1 Polaribacter sp. | reverse complement strand
AGTCTTGTTGTTTGGAGGACAAATGGCGAAATTATCTTACCAAAAAGATACCACACATTTAAACATTTTACCAACCTTGTAAAAAAGGGATATAAAGTAATTAAAACAGAAAATGCACACGATGATGTTATGGTTGGTGCATTTATATCTCCAAATGAAGATAAAATTGTCTTGCAAGTTTTTAATGAAGGTGCTTCACAAGATTTTACTCTTCAAATTCCAAAAGGAACAATAGCTATAAAGCATTATATAACTTCAGATGATAGCAGCCAAAATTTCACTTTACAAAATGATGTTTCTTTTACAACTGACAATGAATTTACCAGTGTAAATGTAGATGCATTATCTCTTCATACATTTGTATACGAAATAGATAAAACACAATTAAAAATTGATGAAAATAAAATAGATAAAAAAGTAATTACTCTTTTTCCAAATCCAACGAATAATAGTTTCTCATTACATTTTCCTAAAATTGAAAATTATAGGATTTCTTTATATCAAATTGATGGTAAGCAAGTTTTAAAAACGAAATCAATTCAAAATTTAAAACAAACTATTGATGTGAGTTCACTTTCATCAGGTATTTATTTTATAAAAATTTATACCAGAAACAAGAATGAATTTACAACTTTGAAATTTCTTAAGCAATAATGTAAAAACTATGAAATTTCAAAGACTGTCACACTTAATGCTCTTCTTAGTCTTTTTTCAGATTACTGGAGCACAAGAAACAAATAAACCAAACTTTATTTTTTATTTGGCAGATGACCAAGATCAATTAGATTATGGTGCTTATGGAAATCCAAAAGTACATACTCCGGCATTAGATAAACTTGCTTCTGAAGGAATGTTATTTAAAAAAGTATATGCAGGACAAGCAATTTGTGCTTCTAGTAGATCTCAAATTTTTACAGGATTATATGCAATGGAAAATGGCTGTATGGCAAATCATCTGCCGGTAAAGTCAGATGTTTTAAGTATTACATATTATTTAAAATCAGCTGGTTATGAGGTTGTTTTAGCAGGTAAAAGTCATGTAAAACCATCATCTGTTTTCAGTTGGTCTAAATATTTTCCACCTATAAACCAACGTTACTTGCCTTTAGAATCTATTGACACTTATTTAGAAAATGTAAACAAACCTTTTTGTTTAATTATTGCTTCAGATTTACCTCATGGACCTTATCCAAGTGATACTGATTACACCAAAGAAGATATTTATCAATTACCTTACAATGGCACTTGGGTTGCTAATTGGAAACCAGGATATTATCAAAATATCAAGGATGATAATATGCAATTAGAGCAAGTTCTTGAAATGGTCGATAATCATGGTTTTAGAGATAATACACTTTTTGCTTACAGTTCAGATCATGGAATTACGGGAAAATATGGTGTTTCTGAACCTGGGTTAAGAGTACCTCTTGTAATTAGATGGCCAGGTAATATTGTTCCTCAATCTACTTCAGAAACATTAATCTCTTTGATAGATTTGTTACCAACATTTTTAGATATTATTGATGTTAATATACCTGAAGAAATGGATGGAAAAAGCTTTTATAACACCTTAAAAGGAGAAATAGAGATTGTTCATAAATATATTTACGGAATTTCTACAAGACAAAATATTCAAAAATGTGCTGTTTTCCCTTCACGTATGATTAGAGGTCAGCAGTTTAAATTTATTCGCAACTACAATTCAGTTGATGTAGTAGAATCTAATTACGGAGCGAATTCTAATGTCAATGCTTTTATTGAGATAGGTGCTAATCGTTTTCCATCAGTTCCATATGAAGAACTTTATGACCTAAATGCAGATCCTTATGAAAATGACAATCTAATTTCAAACTCAACATATCAAAATAAAAAAGAAGAATTAGCAACAGCATTAGAAGCTTGGATGCAAGATCAAAATGATTTCTTGCTAACTCATAAAATGCCCTTACTTTGCCCTACTTTACACCCATTAGATAAAAATTCTCAATGGAATACAGTCTCAAGTGAACTGGAAAGTACTTTGACAACGAATGATTATATTTCCCAACATTATAATTGTAGTGTGCTAGGGCTCTCTGATTTGAATACTGTTAAGAATTCTAATCTATTCTCAATTTCTGAGAATCCCATAAAAAATTGGCTCCAATTAAAATTTAATACTGTTGATGCTTACCGAGTAACTCTTTATAATCTTAAAGGGCAACAATTGCTTCAAAAAGACTACAACAAAATAGATAATACAACCATTAACACTCGTTTTTTAAAGAGAGGAGTTTATATTGTATCTTCCTATTCGAAAAACACCAAACAGTTATCAAATCTAAAATTTATTAAACAATAATAGTTTATGAAATTATATAAAAATACATTCTTACTATTTTCATTAGTAGTTTTAATAGCTTGTAAAAGTGTAATTGCACAAAGCGATATAGCTTTAGAACTAAAACAAAAGCCAAACTTTATTTTTTATTTGGCAGATGATCAAGATCAGTTAGATTATGGTGTTTATGGCAACCCAAAGGTAAGTACGTTTCATGTAGATAAACTAGCAGCTCAAGGTATGAAATTCACAAATTTCTATGCTGCTCAAGCTATTTGCGCTCCTGCTCGTTCTCAAATATTTACAGGGATGTATCCTGTAAAAAACGGATGTATGGCAAATCATATAGGAGTAAAACCGCAAATTAAAAGTGTGGCTACCCTCTTAAAAGAAGCAGGTTATGAGGTGGTTTTAGCAGGAAAAAGTCATGTAAAACCAAATAATGTTTTTAATTGGACTCACTATTTTGAAAATATAGATCATCGTTATTTACCTTTAGATAAAATTGATAATTATTTAAAAACAGCTAAAAAACCTTTCTGCATTTTTATTACTTCAGATTATCCTCACGGACCTTATCCCAAAACAAAAAAATACACCAAAAAAGACATTTACAAATTGCCTTATGATAATGGAAAAGTTGGGAATCATAAACCTGGATATTATCAAAATATAGAAGACGATAATATTCAATTAGGTAAAATTCTTAAAATGGTTGATGATTATGGATTGAAAGATAATTCGATGTTTATTTATGCTTCAGATCATGGAATTTCAGGAAAATGGGGTTTAAAAGAACAAGGGTTAAAAGTGCCTTTTATTGTTAGATGGCCAGGTTTTGTAAAACCAAATTCTACTTCAAATGCGTTGCTTTCTTTTGTAGATGTTCTGCCTACGTTTTTAGAAATATCGAATACAAAAATCCCAAAAGAAATCGACGGCAAAAGCTTTTTAAAAACGTTAAAAGGAGATAAATCTAAAGTGAATAAATACATCTATGGCGTTGCTACAAAGCAAAATATTAGAAATGGTAAAGTTTTTCCCTCAAGAATGGTAAGAGGAGAGCGTTTTAAATTGATAAAAAACTTTAATGCAAAAGAAGTTGTAGAAACTAATTTAGGTGATAATGAGATTGTGAATCAATTTATTAAAATGGG
>JAQXAP010000150.1 GCA_029252865.1 Polaribacter sp. | reverse complement strand
TAAATCGTTACTTTGCTGGTCGTAGTATGTTGCACTAAATCTTAACCTGTTGTTAAACATTTTCGCATCAATACCAAATTCAACTCCAGTAACTGTTTCTGCTTTTAAATTTGGATTATACTGCGTATTTGGTACACTCGCTTGGTTACCAAAACCAGAATTGTTTAATCCAAAAGTTTGGTTTAAAGAATATGCACCTAACGCACCCGTACTACCTACTTTAGACCAACCACCTCTTATTTTTAAGAAGTTTACGTTATTTTCTTTAAGACCTTCAAATACATCTGATAATAATACTGACGCAGTTACAGAAGGGTAAAAGAAAGAATTATTGTCTACAGGTAAAATACTAGACCAATCTTTTCTTGCTGTAAAATCTAAGAAGAACGTTTCTTTAAAAGAGAATTGTCCATATCCATAAAAACTATTAATCTGTTGATCAGAATGGTAGTTTGATAGTTCTGCAGTAGAACCTGTTTGTAGGTTAGAAAGATTGTATAAATTTGGTAATTCTAAGTTCGGTAAAAAACCACCAACATTATCCAGTGTTCTATTCATGTGGTTTCCACCTACACTCAATGACAATCCAAAATCTTCTGTTAAGCTTTTGTTATAACTTAATAAAAAGCTAGCATTGATTTCTTCAAATCTTCTAATTCTTTCTTGGTAAGAACCATTTTGAGCGTTGTTACTACCGACTGCTTGTCTGTTAGTGGTACGCTGGTTAAATGAATCTAAACCTAACTTCGTAGATAATGTTAAATCATCTGTTAATTGTGATGTTAAATCAACATTACCAATAATACGATCTTTTTCAAGAGTATTAGTATTCGTTTCTAAAACCCAATAAGGATTGTTTTGGAAGTTGTGATTCCAGTTAAGCGGTGTTCCAGCTGCTGCTGTACCGTCAGGAGCATTTGGGAAGTTTCTCCAATCTCTTAAGTCAGTAAAATTAACTTGTCTAGCTGACCAGATAAATTGTTGGAAAGGATTCTCATTGTTGTAACCACTAATAGGTATATTGTCACTATCAGTGTTAAAGTAGTTTAATGATACTCCTGCTTGAATTTTATCTCCAATATCTAAACGGCCACTAACACCTACAGATATTTTCTTTAATTCAGTAAATGGCACCATTCCTTTTTCTTCACTATTACCAATTGATAACCTAAAAGCACCACTTGTTATAGAAACGTTGTTCGAGATGTTTACACCTGTATTTAAAAAATCTTTAACGTTATCTGGATGCGATACCCATGGAGTTGGGTTACCATTATTCGTTAATTGTGAATCCCATTGTACAAAACTTAGTCCAGCATCTAATGCAGGCCCCCAGCTTTCATCAACACCATCACCAACACCACCACTTGCACCATCTACATAGTTAAAGAAGTTAGTATCTCCACCTTGACCATAAGAGTTTTGATAATCTGGTAAAAGTAAAGGGTTAGAGAAAGTTATGTTTGTGTTGATAGACACTCCAAATTTTTTGTTTGGATTACCTCTTTTTGTAGTAATAACAATAACCCCGTTACCTGCTCTTAATCCGTATAGAGCTGCTGCATTAGGTCCTTTTAATACTGTTAAAGACTCAATGTCATCTGGATTGATATCTGAAGCACCATTTGGTAAATCCACACCACCACCAGAACCAGCACTACCAAAAGTACTGTTGTTAATAGGTACACCATCTACAACATATAAAGGTTCGTTGTTTCCTGTAATAGAGGAATTACCTCTTAATACAATTCTTGAAGATGAACCAACACTACCAGAAGTACCAGTTACTTGTACCCCGGCAACTTTACCACTAATTGCATTTGTAATATTGCTTTCTCTCGCTTCTGTCATTGCCTCTCCTTTAATACTTTGAACAGAATAACCTAAAGCTTTTTCTTCTCTCTTAATACCGAAAGCCGTTACAACAACTTCATCTAAAATTTCACCGCCTTCTTCTAGAATAACATTTAGTGTGCTAGATGCTCCAATAGTTTTAGAAATAGTTTTGTAACCAAGATATCTGAAAGTTAATACATCTCCCTCTTTAGCATTTAGAGAATATTTACCATCAAAATCGGTTTCAGCACCACTTGTAGTACCTTTCACTATTACACTAACTCCTGGTAATGGACCTGACGAATCAGAAACTGTACCGGAAATAGTCTTTGTTTGTGCAAACGAAATTTGCACGACTAACGCTAATAGTAGCGTTAAAATCCCATTAAACTTTGTCTTCATTGTATAATTATTTGAATTAATTTATCCCAAAAGTCTTAAATTAATCTTAATACGACAACTTTTTAACATAAAAATCTTAAAAAAAATTAACAAATTATTGTATTCTTGTTAGTTTTTGTGAGGAATTGATAGATTAATGTATTGATATATTGCTATAAATACAAATCTTATATTTTATTCTTAAATTTTTATTAAAAGAAGTTTGTCCATTTTAGCGTGAAGTTAATTTCTTTTAAATCAGTATTTTGATTGCTCTTTGCTAGGCTAATATTTACGCGTGCTTTTTTAGTGGTAAACAAATATCCTAAGCCAAGCCCCAAAAGGTTTTTGTTTTTTGAGGCCAATTTTATTCTTCCCGCATCTGTAATTGTATAAAAATAAGTTTTTTCTGAAGTTAAATATCTGAATTCAATATTAAAGAAGTTATAGTTGTTTGTGATTATGCTTTGTTCATTAAAACCTCTAATCGTGTTTGCGCCGCCAATTCTGAAAAGTTCGTTATTTACAAAAGTGTCGGAGTTTAAGTAACCTATTTTATTTTTAAAAGAAATACTGCTCCGCGAGTTTAAATCCAATATATATGACAATGATGTCTCAATTTTAAATTGTTTAAGGGTTTCATTTTTGTCTTTATTATTTCTTTTTCCAAAAGTTGGGTTAATTTCTAAATTAAATTTAGAGTTCAGGAAGAAGTCGTTTTTAGGGATGCGATATTGAAATTGAAAACCGAAAAAGTTATTATCAAATGACTCTGTACTATTATCTAAATTACTTTTGAGGTTTTTTGATGCTTCAGTATTGTAGGTTAAAGCGAATTTAGTTTTAGGATTAATGCTGTAAAATAATTTTGAGTCGAATTTGGTACTTATAAAGGAAGAGTCTTGTTTGTAAATAGAAAAACTTATTTGAGGACTAAATTTCGTATTAAATAAGTATGGGGTTTCTGAAGTTATTTTAAATTCTTGCTGTTCCTCTCCAATACTGTTCCAGAATAATTCTATCTTTTCTCCGGCATCTAAAATATTATGGAGTGATAAATCCACATTTCCATTAAATAATATAGTTCCATCTTCTTTTGAAGTAAATCCAATATTACCATCAAAGCTATTGTTTTGTTTTTTGTTGATAAATAAATAGAGTAAGGTAGAATCTTTTGTGAATAATATTTCCGGTGGTTTTATTTCTCTTATGAAGGGTATTGTATTTGATACTTTAGATATTTCCTTTAGTTTTTGATTGTTTATAATATTGTTTTGTTGAATGTTTAGATAATATTTTAAGTAGGATTTAGGAAAATTTTCATAACCTTTCACAATCACCTTGTTAATATTTCTTTTTGTGGATTTGTTTATTGATAAATCTGAAAATAATGTTTCGCCATTAATAGATATGTTTTTTAGTTGAACTGTTGAAAAGGATCTGCCCTCTTTATTTAGTTTATCTGAGATCTGAGATAGGGTTTTTTCTAATTTTTTTATGGGAATTGAAATAGTATTCGTTGTTGTTTTTTCAAAATAAATTCGTGATTCTAAATTTATTTTAAGAATTACATTTTCTATTTTATCGTTCAATGAAAAAAAAACGATATTCTCATTTCCTATTGTTTTAATTTCGTCAACAGTATTTGTAAAGTAACCTATATTTTTTAAGTAATTTGATGTTCTTAAAATTTCTGCATGTAATGAAGCGGAGTCTTTGTGTTTTTCTTGGTATTTTAGTTTATCTAAAACAAGAACTTCTTTTTTATTTTTAGAGGTTAGTTTTAATGATATCTTTTGAGAGTTGATGTTGCTGTATGACACCAAAAATAGATATGTTACAAGGAAAAGAGAGTTTTTGATCTTCAAAATAGATTGATATTAGTATCAAAAGTAAATGAATTGCTGCATAAATTGTATTAAAAATATCATTTTACAAAAAATAACTAACTGATATTTGCTTAATTAGAAAATAATCGTACATTTGCCCACCCTTAAAAAAGGGATAAAGGTTTAATTATAAACGAAAAACAGTAATTATTTAGTATGCCAACTATTCAACAATTAGTTCGTAAAGGAAGAACCAAAATAACTAAGAAGAGTAAATCGGCTGCTTTGTCGTCTTGTCCT
>JAQXAP010000138.1 GCA_029252865.1 Polaribacter sp. | reverse complement strand
GCTGCATTTCCCGTTTTGTAGGATATATTAGTTTTGGAGTAAAAATCTATTTTGTTGTTAAATGCGTTTCTTTTAGCATTCATATTGTAAGTCACTCTTTTATTATTTGAATTTATAATTACCCCTTCTTGATTTAAAATTCCCAAGCTAGCTGATAAATTTTTCTTATAATTACCTCCTCTATATGCAATGTTATAAGAGTTTGTATACGCCATCCGATAGGTTTCGTCCTGCCAATTGGTATTAATTCCTGAAGACTCTGTGTAAGGAATTTTAAACTCTACTAGTTCTGGATAGTTCGTCTCTGTTAGTTCTTGACTTCCATTAAAAGCACCGCCAGTTCTTGAAGGATCGGTAATATCTTGATATAACTGATTGATATTACGTTGGTTCATATACTGTTCAAACCCTAGACCATCTAAAACATCAATATGATTTCTTACAGTAGTAATTGAGGTGTCATAATTCACAGAGATTTTATCAACACCCTCAGATTTGTTTGCTGTTTTTGTAGTAATTAAAACAACTCCATTTGCCCCTCTGGCTCCATAAAGAGCTGTTGCTGCTGCATCTTTTAGAATTTCTATTTTTTCAATATCATTAGGGTTTAGAAAGCCTAATGAACTTTTTGCTCCTCCCGAAGCGCCATTACCTTGTGCATCTGTAATTGGATCTACAGGTACACCATCTAAAACATATAAAGGTTGCGTACCTCCAAGCATAGAGTTAACACCTCTAATAGATACTCCAATACCACCTCCAGGCTCTGAACTCTCATTAACAACAACACCAGGAGCTTGTCCTTGTAATAAATTTTCAATAGAATTGGTTCTATTTTTTTCTAATTGCTCTGTGTTAATTTGAGTTATAGAACCAGAAAGATCTTTTTTGCTAACATCAAAATAACCAACACTTACTATGACCTCATTTAGCTTATTAACATCACTTTCTAAACGAATTGATATTGGTGAGGATAAAACGATCACTTCCTTGGTTTGCATTCCAAGGTAAGAAACCACTAAAGTATCTCCAAGTTTACTAGCTATTGTAAAAACTCCATCTAAATTGGTGGTAACTCCGGTTGAACTTCCTTTAATAAATAATGTTGCGCCAGGCAAGGGTTCGTCAGAATCATCATCAACTACATTTCCTTTAATAGTTAATTGTTGAGCTATCATAAATGACGGTAACAAAATTAAAATAAAAAAAAATTTGACATTCATGGACATTTTATTTAAAGTATTTACAAGTAACTCAAATACAAATGTATTTTAGTTTATATTTTACCCAATATAGTTTGCTATTTGATAAAACTAATATTTATGAGTTAATCAATTAACTTCATTTTTTTAATAGAAGACGATCAATTCTCTTCACTGTATTCTTTCGGAGTTTTTCCAAAATGTTTTTTGAACAGGGTACTGAAATACTTTGGATTATTAAATCCTGATTCATAAGCAACTTCACTAATTCTGTGAAATTTATGAGCTTTCAGTAACTCGGATGCATGATTGAGTTTAATTTTTATGACCAAATCTACAGGAGACATATTGGTAAGCCCTTTTAATTTTCTAAATAAATTAGACCTACTAAGTCCCGTTTTATCAGAGATCAACTTAATTGAAAACTCACTGTTAGTAATATTGTTTTTTATAATTTCTACAACCTCTGACAAGAAATTTTCATCAGCTGATTTTGGTGTTACTTTATCTTGTGATTTTGAACTTAGTATTTGATGAATTGTCTCTCTTGAATTGATTAGATTATAGGCCATTGCAATTAATATCTTCATATTAAATGGTTTCTCTAAGTAGGCATCAGCGCCAGTTTCGAGCCCTTCAATTTTAGTATCAAGATCGCTTAATGCAGTCATCATAATAACAGGAATATGACTTGTTTGAAAGTTTGATTTTATAACATGGCATAGCTCTTTGCCCCCCATCTCTGGCATCATAACATCTGTGATGATTAAATCTATATTTTTTGCTAATGCTATTAGCAGCGCTTCTTTGCCGTTAGGGGCGTCTAAAACGGTATATTTATTTTCTAATTCTACTTTAACAGTTGCTCTTAAATCTTCATTATCCTCAACTAGTAATATTCTTTTTCTATTAGAAAGGCTTTCTTTAAATAAGATAGGTTCATGTAAATTTGAACTTTCTATTAAAATATCTTTATCCTCATAGTGTTCGCTTCCCATTTTTAGAGTTATCGTGAAAGTAGAACCTAAATTTTCTTTACTCTTAAACTCAATTGTTCCTTTATGTAATTCAATAATTTTTTTTGAAATCATTAAACCTATTCCTGAACCTGAAATTCCTTTGTTGTTAATATTGGTTCCTCGTGTAAATCTAGAAAATATGAGTTGTTGCTCTTTTTTAGGAATTCCAAGACCATTGTCAATAAATTTTATTGATAGATTTGATTTGTTTTTGACTGCTTTTATTTCAATTTTCCCCCCGTCCTCACTATATTTTATCGCATTCGAAATTAGATTGTAAAAAATTCGAGATATTTTATTTTCATCAATCCAGACATAATTTTTTTGGACAGAAATTATAATATCTATCGATTTTTTATTTAATAAAGGTTCTACTTCGGCAACAATTCTATGAATAATTTCTTTTACATCTACTTTTATGATAGACAATTTAAGCATCCCTCGATCTGCTTTTTGAAAGTCTAAAAGTTGCGTAACATATTCATTTAAATTTTGAGTATTACGATGAATTAAATCAATATTGTTCTTTAAATTATTTTTTTCAGAGAGCTGAGAAACCAATAACTGAATTAATGTAACAGGAGTCCTAATGTCATGAGCTACTTCTGTAAAGAATTTTATTTTATTGTCATTAAATTTTTGAGCAGCTCTTGATTTTCTAATAAGAAAAAATAAATACAACAAAGTACTGCCTATTAGTGCATATATCAAAAATGCCAGGTGACTTAGCCAAAACGGATTTTTAATAATGATATCGATATGAAAGGGTTTTATGGATGAAACATCCTCTATATTGGTAGCTTCTATATCTAACGAATAGTTACCAGGAGGTAATTTTGAGTAAACGATACTTCTGCTGTTTTTAGATTTATTTATAGTTTCATCATGGCCTTTTAATTGCCAATTAAATGAATGTTTTTTTGATCCATGGAAAGTAGGTGCTTCAAAGTCAAAATTCAATGAATTTTGATTGTAATTAAGTTCTATTTTATCAAGATAGTTAATGTTTTTTTCAATCATTGTGGTATCTGCTAAAACACCATTTATTTGAAAATTAGAAATATAAATTTTAGAGACTTCTTTCTCTATTGGAATATTTAATGGGTCAAATAATGTTGCGCCATCAGGACCACCAAAAGCTAATCGTCCATCATTAGAATGAGTAGATGCTCCAAAGCCAAAGGTGCCAATAGATAAACCGTCTAAGTTATCGTACTTTCTGATGATTTCTTTTTTGATATTCAATTTCCACAAACCGGCATAACTAGCAAACCATAAATTTT
Source organism: Polaribacter sp. (assembly GCA_029252865.1). GTDB lineage: Bacteria > Bacteroidota > Bacteroidia > Flavobacteriales > Flavobacteriaceae > Polaribacter. Next base: position 3,203 of record JAQXAP010000138.1, on the reverse strand, counting down.
CTTTTGAATCTTTTTGAATTGTAAATACGGTTCCAGATTCAAAATTTAATACGCTATTTAGTTGCTTTATTTTCTTTGTAGATAAGTTGTAGTTAAATAAGCCTTGGGTGTTCCCAATCCAAAGACAGTTATTTTGCTTGTCAAATAGGATAGCATGATTTTGATCGAAGTAAATATTATTTTCATCTTTAATGACATTAATACTTTTGTTGAGCGTATTTATCTCATAGATGCCGCTTGAAGAAGCCACATAAATTAAATGATCTTCTCCGGCAACAATACATCGAGCGTTTCCAATTTTGTAGGTACTTACCAAAACATTATTTGTGTAGTGTTTTAAAGGCGCATCAAAACCTCCAACCCATATATCATTATTGTCTAATAAAGTGGTGAAAATCCGTTTAGATTTCCTTCCTTTTTCTTTAAGTTCAAAATTGGAAGTTTCTCCTGTTATGGGATTAAATTTTAGTAATCCAGAACCATAAACACTTAAAATTAAATACTCTCCAAATTTATCTATGGTTAGGACCGCCTTGTTCTTTAGTTTTGAGTTGGTATTGTAATTTGTCCAGTTTCCGTTTGGAGATTGTTTACTAATTCCATTTTCCGTACCAAACCAAACATTTCCACCATCCTCATAATAAATTGAGCGTATATTATTATTGCTAATACTATTTGGCTTAAAAGGAACATAAAAAATATTTTTAAAAGCGTTATCTCTCGGATAAATCATATCTATTCCAACTTCTCTTAATCCTAACCAATAGACATTTTCCTTGTCAACAAAAATTTCATAAATACTATTCTGACTGAGAGAGTTTATTTCATTTGGTGTATATTCTAATTTATTAAGAGTTTTAAATTGATTGTTTATAATTAACAAGCCAACACCCTCTAAAGCTATTAATGCTCTATTGTCCTTATCAAATTCAATAGATCTAATGGTATGTGTTCTTAACCGATTATCATAAATTTTAATTTTTATAATCGCTTCATTCTCGTCAATTACATACAATCCTTTTTGATATGTACCGGCCCAAATTCGATTTTGATTATCAAAGTCTAAATCAAGTATTTCATGATTTTTTAGCAATGATTTTTGTTTTAATAATTGTTGAGTGCTTTGATAGTAATCATACACATCAATACCTTTTGTAGAGGCAATATAAATCTGATTTTTATGAATTTGAATTCTTCTGTTAAACATGCTGTTAGGGTGAAGAATTTTACTGACGCTTTTAGATTCTATATCATAAAGTAATAATCCTTGTTGAAGACCAATAATTACAGTGCGATTGTTGATGAGTTCAAAAGATAAAAATTTAGTATCCTTAAAATTTAAAATAGATGTAAAGCTGTCTTGCTGGTAATTGTATTGAAGGAGTTCTCCCTTAGTTCCGAGTACAAAAAGATTTCCGTTTTTACTAATAATATCTACAACTCCACTTGTAAGAAATTTATCATAATTTTTAAATTGATAACCAGAGTATCTATTTAAACCTTGTTTGGTTCCAATCCACATGTAACCCAAAGTGTCTTTTTCAAATGCACGAACGGCTCCACTTCTAATACCATCATATATTCCTAAGTGTTTAATTTGCTGACCAAATATTAAAATAGGAAAGAAAAAGAATAAGATGCGACCTACAAATAAAAAGCGTCTTATCATGATGAGTATTTAGGAATTAATAAACAATGAAAGTGTCTATTCGTAAAGATACAATTTTTAATAGGCATTTAAAAGGTAAATGAAAAGCAAAAAAACGAGCATTCAAACTGAAAAATCTATCAAGATTTTTGTTTATTTATTTTTGTCTGCATCACATGTTTTAGCCACCAATCTCTCTTGGGGTTATACTTGTATTGTTTTTTTAATATTGAAGCTTTCTTTCTTAAAGTCTCCTCAATTTTATCGTATTTATGATCATTAATGAGATTATTCATCTCACCTGGATCATTTTTTAAATCGTATAACTCATCAATGTCATTAACTAAAAAGACATCTACTAATTTATAATTCTCAGTTCTTACCGCAATTTGGCTAGGTCCTGCATATGGCCAGTAGCTATCTACATAATACTCGAATAGAATGGCATCTCTCCAGTTTTTTTCTTTTTTACCCTTTAATAAGTTTACCATAGATTCTCCCTGCATATAGTCTGGTTTATCAATTCCTGCAAGATTAAGAATAGTTGGTGCAATATCTATATTTAGACATTGCTCTTTTATTTTAGTATTTTCTTTAATCATTTTTGGATAACGAATAAGCATTGGCACTCGCATAGAATTTTCATAAGCTAATCGCTTGTCTAAAAAAGTATGTTCTCCCATAAAATAGCCATTATCACTGCTATAAATAACAACAGTGTTTTCTAATTCTCCTATTTCTTCGAGGGTAGCTAATACTTTTCCTAGGGATTCATCGATGGCAACAATGCAGCGCAAAAGCTGCATGTTTCTTTCATAGTTAATTGGCCATTCTTGCTCTGGCAGTTCATAGGGAATAGGTAAATTATTTTTCCATTCAAATCCGAAAGTTTTTTTTCTCTGCCATTCCGGTTTACCCTTAAATGTTTCTTTGTGAGTGTCATAAGGAGGAGTAGGTAACTCTTCTCCTATATATAATTTTTCATGTCTAGTTGCTGGTAGATGAGGTTGATGAACCGCTTTATGCCAGAGATTTAAACTAAAAGGTTTGTTAGGATCTCTTTTTTCTTTTAACCAAGAAATTGATTTTTCGGTTAAAATATCTGTCATATATCCTTTTTCTTGATATTCTTTTCCATTTTCATTTACGGTAGGATTAAAATACTTTCCTTGTCCAATAAAACTAAACCAATAGTCAAAACCTGGCCTTATATGTTTTTTACCTTTGTAATGCGCCATGTGAATTTTTCCAACATGAGCAGTTTCGTAACCGCTCTTTTGTAAATGGCTTGAATAGGGTGCAAATTCATCCCATTTAGGATCTACATGTTTATTATTCTGATTTACTCCATGAATATGAGGATAAGTTCCTGTTAAAAAACTAGCTCTTGATGGTGAGCAAATGGATTGCGTTACAAAGAAGTTTTCTACATTAACCCCTTCTTTAGCCAATCGGTCGATATTCGGAGTCTTTAAAAAGGGGTAGCGCTTAGATAACCCCAAAGCATCAAAAGGTTGATCATCAACCAAAACAAATAAAAAATTAGGTTGTTTTT
>JAQXAP010000094.1 GCA_029252865.1 Polaribacter sp. | reverse complement strand
AAATATGAGAGTGAATTTTATGTTAAAAAAACATGCAAGCTTAAAAATATTGATTTTCAGATATTAAGACCTAGTATTATTTGTGGTCGATTAATAGATAAACCTTTATATGAAACACCAAAATTTGATGTTTTCTATTCTTGGGCTATTTTTTTAGCGAAATACTCAACTAAATCTAAAGACCAATTTAGAATTTGGATAGACAAAGAAAGTGGTTTAAATATTGTGCCGGTAGATTTTGTTTCTAAAGCAATTTTACACGCTTTTTTAAACCCAACTATTAAGGAGCTAAATATTGTGAATCCTATGCAAATTTTACACAAAAATTATGTTGGTGATGTTTTAGACTCTTTTAACGTAAATTCATACAAATACGTAAATGAAAAGCCTGTAAATTTAAATACGTTTGAAAAACTTTATTACAAAACGATTGGAGATATTTTTGAAAATTATATTTCTATTCCTGATTTGCAATTTCAATCAGGTTTAATTTTAAAGCTTATAGAAAAGTTAAAATTAGATATAACTTTGGGAGTTCATGAAAATTTTATGAACTTAATTAATTTTGCAGTGGAAAAGAAATTTCGAAAAAGTTACTAATCAAAATAAAGAATTTTATAATCATTTAAAAATTGGATTCATTAACGCAAATTATTTTAGGTGCCGCAGTTGGCGAGGCTGTTCTCGGTAAAAAAATTGGTAATAAAGCAATGCTATATGGGGCAATTGCTGGCACAATTCCTGATTTAGATGTGCTTTCTGGTTTTTTTACGGACAAAGTTACAGCTCTAGAAATACACAGAGGTTTTACACATTCTATCCTATTCTCAGTGCTCTTTGCTCCTATTTTAGCGTTGGTAGTTATTAAGTTTGAAAAACACAAAAACTTTAAGGATTGGTCCTGGCTTTTCTTTTGGACTTTTGTTACACATCCCATTTTAGACGCACAAACAACTTGGGGAACACAACTATTTTGGCCATTGGATATTCGATTGGCTTTCAAGAATGTTTTTGTTGTTGATCCTTTATATACCATTCCGTTTTTAATATTTTTACTGTTAGCAATTCGACAAAAAAAAGAGTATAAAAAAAGACGCTTCTATAACAATTTAGGAATCATTATTAGTAGTTCATATCTATTACTAACAATTGTTTTAAAAGGTATTTCATATAAGAAATTTATAAAGGAATTAGCAGAAAAAAATATTGTTTATACGGATATAAAAACAAAACCAACTCCTTTAAATACTGTTTTATGGACAGCAAATGTAGCAACAGAAAATACTTATTTAATAGGTCATTCTTCTTTTTTTGACACAAAACCAATAAATTTTTCCAGCTATCCTAAAAATCATCATTTATTAGGTGATTTGGTAAAGCACCCAAAAGTTAAAAGAATGATTGACATTTCTAAAGGTTGGTTCACTATTAATAAAAAAAATGATGTTTTGTATTTTAATGATTTACGATTTGGTGCTTTAAGCCTAAAACCAAATGCTGAAAATTTTGTTTTTAAATACAAAATTGAACTGAATGCAGAAGGAACTCCTATTTTTACAGAAGAGCCTAAAGAAAAAAGCGATGCTAAAAAAATGTTATTAGAGCTTTGGATGAGAATTAAAGGGAATTAAAAAATAAAGTTAATTTAGTATGATATTAACCTTTATTAATTATAGACATACTTTTGTAAATTAATTAAATAATGCAAACAACGAAACTCAGTACTCAGAGTGTATTGCCACTCACCTGCTCTAGATCAGGAACTTGTTGTTTTGGGAAAGAAGTAATGCTAAATCCTTGGGAATTATTAAGTTTTAGTAGAGAAAAAAAAATTACCCCGATAGAATTCCGTGATTTGTATTGTGATTTTGGTGGTATTCGGCTAACTTTCAATGGAAAAGAAGATAAAAAAGGTCAAAAGTCTTGCAGCCAATATATTGATGATTTTGGATGCAGCGTTCACTCTGGTCGCCCGCTAGCTTGCAGATTATATCCTTTAGGACGTCAAATACAATCTAATAAAGCACATTATATTTTCGAAGGTAAACAATTTCCTTGTTTGACAGATTGTAATGAAGTTTTAGAATTACCAAAACTTAGCGTTGGTGACTATATAAAGGGACAAGGTGCTAGTCTATTTGAAACCGCGCAAGATGAATATTTAATTATAATGCAAAATATTTCTAATATCGCTTTTGAATTATTACTCGATTCTGGTTTAGCTGCCTCTGGTGATCAAAAAACATTGGCAAGCTGGAGAGAAATGGGCAACGAACTTCCTAATGTTTTGTCAAAAAGAATTGGTAACGAGTGGATAGACTGTTTAATGGTTCCTGAAATTATAGATGACTTAGATAACCCGGTTTTGTTTGCAAAACAGCACAATAATTTAATCCTTTTAAAAGCACAAGAACAATTTGGAAGCATACAAACTATTCCGGAACTTCAAGAAGCTTCTACTTTGTTAATGGGTTTAGCATTATATTTATCGAGAGCTATAGGAGCAGACACAAAAGGAATTTCTGAACTTTGGATAGAAACAGCAAAAAGCTATGGAGCTAAAGAATAGTTTTTAAATAGAATTATTTTTTATTCAATTTAAATGAAATTATTTTTTCTATTTTAATTTCTGAAATTATTTTGAGTAATAATTAATTTTAGTCGATCTTTTAAATCCTGACCAGCGTCATAAATCATTTGTTCGCTTGTTGGGAAAGGAACAGTACGAAGTCTAATTAAATCTAAATACGACGATTCTAAAGCTCTTTTATCGCCTCTGTAATTTGCATAAATATGCTGAAAAATAAATTCACTCGCTATAGGATACGTTTCTATTGTTTGCCTTGAGTATAAATCGACATACTTTACTTGCCCTATTACCTTTGCTGACTTAAGTTGTGTAAATTGATATAATTCACAACGCACTCTAACCATTTTATCTATTTTAATTTTATTTCCTTCTTTATCTAAGACCTGATCTCCTTTATCATTTAAAAGATATGTAAAACCATCTTTCACCTCTTTTTCTCTAATAATTTCCTTTTCTCTTAATTGTTCTGGAGAAACTTGAATTTCTCTCAAGTTTAATTCTAAACCAAAATCGTATTTAATATTTAGATCTTTGTTACCATGATAAACAGTCCAAAAATCATTTAAACCATAGGTATCAAAATTTAATAAATCTTGCTGCAATCTTTTAGGAATCACTTTTTGTGTTTGATTTTTCATCGAAACAATCACAAAGTCCAAACCTCTGTTATGTGCAATAGTCATTAAATTACGAACATCTTTAAAGTTAGGATTTATCTTTTCTATATATTCCAAATCGTTATATGCAGTTCTATAATCTAATTTATTATTAGTATTAAAAATTACTTTTACCTTTCGATACAAATAATCTGATAATTTGTTTTTAGAAGCTATAATCTCATCATTATAATTACTAAACTTAAAATTAGCATTTCTACCTTTACTCAATATTGACAATGGCAGCAGTGGTTTTATCCTTTCTTGTCTATTTTTTAAATTTTGGTATAAGACAAATATATTCTCTAGATTTTCAGGATTTTGATCTTTTTTCAAATAAGAAATTCTCTCTAAATCTCTCAAAGTTGCCTTTACAAAAGCTTCTTCAAGCATTAAAACATATGGCTGATTTCCTTTTTTAGTTTTATTCCTTTTTAAGTTATTGATAGCAATATCAATTGCTCTATCATAATTTCCGGTGCTTATAGCTTCTTGTGTATTTTTTATTGAACTACAAGAAATAAGGACTAAAAAAGATAAAATAACAAGTAATTGTTTCTTCATAATAATTTGTTTCTATTTGTTTTGCAATATGTGTGCCAAAAATATCATTTTTAAAATTTAAAATTGAATTAAAATGATGACTTTTAGTCTGTAAATTAAGTAATATTGGGCAGTAAATAATTTACGTTTTAGAATGATAAAATAGCACTTCTAATGATTACTCTTCTTCAATAAATATGGAAACTTCATTTTAAACTTGTTTAACCTTGGCAAAGAAACCGATTTTACATAACCGTTATTTGGATTTCTACGCTCAAAATCTTGATGGTATTCTTCCGCTTTATAAAACTTTTTAAGATTAGTCACTTCAGTTACAATGTTGTTATTAAAAACCTCTTTGTTTAATTTAGCTATGGTAGCATCAATAATTAACTTTTCTGCATCTGAATTATAAAAGGCAATAGATCTGTATTGTGAGCCATAATCAGGGTGTTGTCC
>JAQXAP010000088.1 GCA_029252865.1 Polaribacter sp. | reverse complement strand
TTTCTAAAATCAAAAACTCAAATAGAGTTTTGTCCTCATAGACTGGGATTCCCCATTCTTTGTCGTGATAATTTTTATACAATTGACTATCCGTTACCCAAAAACACCTCTCTTTCATTGTCTTGTTTTAAAGTTGAGAAATAACATTAAAAAAATTAAAACACCATGATTTTAACTCTTTTTCTTCTTTGTCAGACGTTTCATCACTCGAAGAAGACCCCACTTGTTTTTGTTTTTTGCTAAAATAGCAAAACTACTTTTGAGTTAAGGAAAATGAACAAAATAATCATTCTAAAGTAAAAGAATTACATAAATTGACTATCTTTAAATACTATGAAGCCTTTTAAACACTTTGCATTATTAATTTCTATTGGCCTCTTTTTATGGGCCTGCGCATCATCACCAATAAAAAAAAGTACTACTAAAAAAGAAGAACCTGTGGTTATTGCCAACGATAGTTTGGAGTATGAAATTATAATTTTTGATATTGGCTTTAATGCTTTTTTAAATTCTATTGCACAACCAGAGGGATTTTATTCACAGTCATACTTGGAAGCTCGAAATAGAGCATGGGTAATTACTTGGAATAATAGAGTTACAAATAATATCCAATTTAATCAGGATATTTATGAGAACATCATAGATTACCAACCTCAGATAGATTATGGCTATGAGGTTAATTACAAACTATTTAATTATTTTTTATTTGCACAAAGAAAATATAAAATGAGTTTAGGTGGTAGTTTTAGAACTAATAGAATTAATTAACTTTTTTTTTGAAAACTTAAAAAACTATAATCAAATTTATTTTTCTCATCCGCTTTAAAATCTTCTCTACTTGTTTCTTCCCAAATATTTAAATCTATTGTCGGAAAAAACACATCCGCTTCAAAATCTTGATGAACCCGAGTTATATCTAATTGATTTACCAAATCTTTTTCTATTGCTTCTTTATAAATTTGTGCACCTCCGATTATAAAAGCAACATCATCATTCTCTACCAAATCAATAGCTTCTTCAAGACTATGAGCTATTAAACAACCCTCTTTAAAATAATCTTTATTTCTGGTAATAATAATTGTGGTTCTATTTGGCAAAGGTTTTCCTATGGACTCAAATGTATTTCTTCCCATTAAGATGTGATGACCAGAAGTAATTTTTTTAAATCTTTTCAAATCTGAAGGCAAATGCCAAATCAAATCGTTGTCTTTTCCTAAGGCATTATTCTCTGCAATTGCAGCAATTATTGTAATCATGAGATCTTAATATTTTAAACGAATTTAAAATAATTCTATGAAGATTTGACTCTTTAAAGATGTTTTAGGTGAAATATGTCTATTTACGAATACGATTTCGGATTAAAAACACTGATTATCAACCTTAAAAAAAATAGCTTTTATTAAATTAACCTCAATTATAATCTCCTTATTTTGCCAAAATCATTAATACGCATAATCATTTTAGCAAACTGATAATTTTTTAAAATTAGCACTTAACAAAGTTTAGAATACATTTATACTTCTATATTTTTACTTAAAATCTTAAAAAAAAATTATGGCAATTAAAAAACAATTCTTAAAAAGCAAACCAATTTGTAAAGTAACCTTTACCGTACCCGCTGAAGAGGCAAATAAAGTAGCGGTTGTAGGAAATTTTAATGAATGGAATGAAAAATCAACTCCTTTAAAAAAATTGAAAAATGGATCATTCAAAGGTACAATCGATTTAGAATCTGGAAAATCGCATGAATTTAGATACCTAATTGATGGTGCTTATTTAAATGATCAAGATGCAGATGGTTACGCTTGGAATGATTATGCTGGCGCCGAAAATTGTGTATTAACGACATAACAGAAAATGTTATGAAAAAATTAAAAAGAGCTTTCAGTTTAAATGAAAGCTCTTTTTAATTTTTATTAAACTGCAACTTGACCCTTAATATGTGGATGCGGATTGTAGTCTAACAACTCAAAATCTTCAAAAGTAAAATCTAAAATATCTTTTACTTTAGGATTAATTTTCATTTTTGGTAAAGGTCTAAAATCTCTGGATAACTGCAGCTCTAATTGCTCTTTATGATTATTATATATGTGAGCATCCCCAAAAGTATGTATAAACTCTCCGGCTTCATAACCACAAACTTGCGCAATCATCATTGTAAATAAAGCATAAGAGGCAATATTAAAAGGAACTCCTAAAAATATATCTGCACTTCGCTGATATAATTGACAAGATAATTTTCCGTCAGTAACATAAAACTGAAAAAATGCATGGCAAGGAGGTAAAGCAGCTTTCCCATTGGCAACGTTCTCAGAAAAAGAAACTGAAGTATCTGGCAAAACTGATGGATTCCATGCTGAAATCAACATTCTTCTTGAGTTAGGATTGTTTTTTAGAGTTTTAATTACGTCTTTTAATTGATCTACCTCATCACTATTCCAATTCCTCCATTGATGGCCATAAACAGGTCCTAAATCTCCATTTTCATCTGCCCAAGAATTCCATATTTTAACTCCATTTTCTTGTAAGTATTTAATATTTGTATCACCTTTTATAAACCAAAGTAATTCATATATTATCGATTTTAAATGAAGTTTTTTTGTGGTTACCATAGGAAAACCCTCACTTAAATCAAAACGCATTTGATGTCCAAAAACACTTTTTGTTCCTGTTCCTGTTCTATCTCCTTTTTCGTTTCCGTTTTCTAAGACGTGCTTTACTAAGTCGTGATATTGTTTCATTCTAATGTATAAGCGTTAAATTGTTTATTTGTGCAAGCATAAATAATAGACTTGTGTAAAAATAGAAAAAGCATCAATAATTTTTCTTGATGCTTTTGTAATATTAT
>JAQXAP010000112.1 GCA_029252865.1 Polaribacter sp. | reverse complement strand
GCAAAACCGGGTTGGTTTGCAAAAGAGCTACCCGGAGCAGTGTCGAAGTTTCCTCCACTAATGTTTCCTCTAAAGTAGGTGTCTACACTACCACTTAATGTAAATGTTTTTTCTTCTTTTTCTTGTGCAGTTAAAATGATACTGCTTGCAAATAACAAAGTAAAAATAATTTTTTTCATAATGTTCGTTCTTTTAATGTTGATTAATTTTTATTTATTGAACTGGTACAAAAGTATATATTTAATTTAATTACACAAGGGGTGTGTTTTTTTAAGTAGCTTATTTTAGTAATCAACCCTCAAAAAAAAGGGGTATATTTTAAGATAAGTGTATTTTTTTATTTTTAAAGGGGTTAAAATGGGGTGTTTAAAAAATTATAAAGCTATAATATTGTAAAATTCATAAAAATACATGTTTCGCAAAAAAAAATGTAATTATTGTACATTTGTGTCTATGAAATACCCATTTTCTTATATAGTAAAGCTGCAGTTTTTAGGTTTTCGTTTTTCTGGATGGCAAAAGCAAACAAATGCTAAAACTTTGCATGATATGGTTGATAAAACCTTGTCATTTGTCTTTGAGGATGTCAATTATAAAACAATTGGTGTTGGAAGAACAGATGCTAAGGTTTCTGCAAATACCTATTATGTGCAGATGTTTACAGATAAGTTAGTAGATGAAGTTTTCTTTATAAGTGCTCTAAATTCTAATTTTTCTCCTGATTTTAGGGCAATTTCTATTCAGAGTGTAGATAGAGGTTTTAATATTATTAACTCTCCAAAAATTAAAGAATACCATTACTACTTTTCTTTTGGTGATAAAAATCATCCTTTTGCGGCTCCTTTTATTATTAATATTGATGGGGATATTGATATCGATGCGATGATGAAGGGTGCAAAGTTGTTTGCAGGAGAGCATTATTTCCACAAATATTGTACAAAGCCCTCAGAGAATACGATTTTTAAACGAGTGATTGATTCTTGTGAAATTGTAGAGAATGATATTTTAACAGCGAATTTTTTTCCTAAAAAGTCTTATGTTTTCAAGGTTAGGGGAAAAGGGTTTTTGCGTTATCAAATTCGATTGATGATGGCGACATTGTTTGAGGTGGGTAAAGGTAATCTTGATTTGCAATTTATTGAAACTTCTTTAAAAGAGGATAATGATAGAAAGTATATGAGAAACAATGCACCTTCTTCTGGTTTGCAATTGTATGATATTGATTTAGAGATCTAGTTTTATTTGAGGCACGCGCAAAGGATTGAAGCAAATGTTTGAGCTCTTTTTGTTTTTACAAAAAAGCGAGTGTGAAAAGCCTGACCTGAAAGGTTGCGCCCAAAAAAAATCTACCTTTTAAAAAGATAGATTTTTGATACTATATATAAGGAGTGATTTATTCTTTTATAATTCCGCGAGAAATTACGATTTTTTGAATTTCGGAAGTTCCTTCATAAATCTGTGTAATTTTAGCATCACGCATTAAGCGCTCTACATGGTATTCTTTTACAAAACCGTTTCCACCGTGAATTTGAACAGCTTCTACCGTGTGTTCCATAGCAACTTTACTTGCGTATAGTTTTGCCATTGCGCTAGACATGTCATAATTGTTGCCTTGGTCTTTGTCCCAAGCAGCTTTCATAACTAACATTCTTGCTGCTTCAATTTCTGTATACATGTCAGCCAATTTAAAAGCAATGGCTTGATGGTTGCAAATTTCTGTACCAAAAGCTTTTCGTTCTTTGGCATATTTCAATGCCAGCTCATAAGCTCCTGATGCAATACCCAGCGCTTGTGCTGCTATACCAATGCGTCCCCCAGAAAGTGTTTTCATGGCAAATTTAAAGCCAAAACCATCTTCACCAATTCTATTTTCTTTAGGCACTTTCACATCATTAAATTGCAATGTGTGTGTGTCTGAACCTCTGATTCCTAGTTTGTCTTCTTTTGGGCCAATGTGAAAACCTTCTGTTCCTTTTTCTACAATAAAGGCGTTGATTCCTTTGTGCCCTTTTTCTCTGTCTGTTTGTGCAATAACCAAATAAACGTCTGAACGTCCACCATTTGTAATCCAATTTTTTGTGCCGTTGATAAGGTAATGATCTCCTTTATCTATGGCGGTCGTAGCTTGTGAGGTGGCATCGGAGCCCGCTTCTGGTTCACTCAAGCAAAAGGCACCAACAAATTCTCCTGTTGCTAATTTTGTTAAATATTTTTGCTTTTGTTCTTCAGAACCATAAGTTTCTAGGCCGTAACAAACTAGAGAATTGTTTACAGAAACAATTACAGAAGCAGAAGCATCAATCTTAGAGAGTTCTTCCATGATCAATACATAAGAAAGAGTATCCATTCCGCTTCCTCCGTATTTTGGGTCAACCATGATTCCTAAAAAACCAAGTTCTCCCATTTTTTTAACCAATTCTTGTGAGAATTCTTGCTTGTTGTCTCTTTCAATAACACCTGGTAATAATTCTGTTTGTGCAAAATCTCTTGCCGCATCCCGAATCATGATGTGTTCTTCTGTAAGATTAAAATTCATAGATTTTTTATTGTATTCGTAATTATATGCTCCAAAGATATCGATTTCGTAACTTATTATCAATAAACTTTTGTTAATTTTACGATTATGAATACAAATGAGGTTTTTGTTGTAGGAGTAATGTCGGGGACATCTTTGGATGGTGTCGATTTGGTGTATGTGAAGTTTTCTAATAAAAAAAAACAAGATTTTGATATTTTACATGCACAAACCGTTGGGTATTCAAAAAAATGGAAATCGAGGTTACAAAATGCAATTAATTTTTCTTCAGATGATTTAGAAACCTTAAATAAAGACTATGGTTCTTTTCTAGGAAATGTAATTCATACTTTTATGAATGAATTTCTAATTAAGAAAGTTGATTTTATTGCTTCTCACGGTCATACTGTTTTGCATGAGCCACACAAAGGGGTGACGCTTCAGGTTGGCGATGGCCAAACAATCGCAAATCATACAAAACAGAAAGTTATTTGCGATTTTCGGACACAAGATGTAATGTTAGGCGGGCAGGGAGCTCCCCTAGTTCCGATAGGTGATGAGTTGCTCTTTTCTGATTATGATTATTGTTTAAACCTTGGGGGTTTTTCTAATATTTCTTTTCATAAAAACGGAACAAGAATTGCTTTTGATATTTGTCCTGTTAATATTGTACTGAATCATTATGTAAATAAATTGGGATTAGATTATGATGCTGCTGGAGAGATAGCCTCTAAAGGAAGTTTGAATGAGCAGCTTTTGACGGCATTAAATTCCATTGATTTTTATTCACAAAAACCACCAAAATCTTTAGGTTTAGAATGGGTGAAAAAGAATGTTTTTCCTTTGATTGATTCTTTAGAAACAAATATTTCAACGATTCTCAGAACTTTTGTAGAACACGCAGTTATTCAAATAAGTAAAATAATAAAAGCAGATACTGCTGTTTTAGTTACGGGTGGTGGTGCTTTTAACTCTTTCTTGGTGAATCGAATCCGAGAGGTCTCTCAAAACAATATTATACTGCCTAAAAACGAGTTAATTGATTTTAAAGAAGCATTGATTTTTGCTTTTCTGGGGGTGTTAAGGTCTCGTAATCAAGTTAATTGCTTATCAAGTGTTACTGGTGCTTCAAAAGACC
>JAQXAP010000104.1 GCA_029252865.1 Polaribacter sp. | reverse complement strand
ATATTGTTTCATTCTAATGTATAAGCGTTAAATTGTTTATTTGTGCAAGCATAAATAATAGACTTGTGTAAAAATAGAAAAAGCATCAATAATTTTTCTTGATGCTTTTGTAATATTATTGAAAAGTTATTAACCTAATGAAAATAACATTTCATGATAACCCAATGTACTTTTATTTTAACCTATAATCATACCTGCAATTGTTGCAGACATTAAAGAAGCTATTGTACCTCCTATTAATGCTTTCATCCCAAATTCTGATAAGACTTTACGTTGCCCAGGAGCCAAAGAACCTATACCTCCTATTTGTATTCCAATGGAAGCAAAATTAGCAAAACCACATAACATATATGTAGCCATAATTATTGATTTATTATACGCCAAATGTGTTACACTTGTTACATTTTTTAGTTCAGCCAGTTGTATATAACCAATAAACTCGCTTGCCGCTAATTTAATACCTAATAGTTGCCCCATCATAGAAATATCTATAGTTGGCACACCTATTAACCACATTAATGGAGCAAAGACAGAACCTAAAATAAATTCTAAAGATAACGCCTTATATGCTGTGTTTGCTGCAATTATATCATTTAAAGTTGTCATATCTCCAACCCATCCTAATACACCGTTTAGCATTGCAATAAAAGCAACAAAAACGAGAAGCATTGCACCAACATTTACAGCCAATCGTAAACCTTCTGTTGTTCCATTCGCAATTGCATCTAAAATATTAGATCCAATCTTTTCTGAAGATACCGTAACATCTGAATTTACTTTTTCTGTTTGTGGGTATAATATTTTTGAAATTACAATTGCACCAGGTGCAGCCATAACAGAAGCTGCTAAAAGATGCTTTGCAAAGACCAATTCCAGCACTTTATCTCCACCTCCCAAAAAGCCAATATAAGCTGCTAGTACTGCACCTGCAACTGTTGCCATACCGCCTATCATTACTAATAACATTTCTGACTTATTCATTTTTTCTAAATAAGCTTTTATTAAAAGAGGTGCTTCCGTTTGTCCTAAAAATATATTACCTGCTACAGAAAGACTTTCCATACCAGAAATACCTAAAAATTTAGATAAAACGATTGCTAAAATTTTTACAATTTTTTGAATAACTCCTAAATAAAATAATAGCGATGTTAATGCTGAAAAGAAAATAATTGTTGGTAAAACTTGGAACGCAAAGATGTATCCAAATTTATTCATATCACCAACAATACCTGCAAATAAGAATTCACTACCTGCCTTTGTGTATCCTAATATTTCGATAAACACTCCACCAATAAGTTCAAAAATAGTTTGAATAAATTCAACTTTTAAGACACCTATTGCTATTAATAATTGCAATGAAATACCGATTACAACTTTTTTCCAATCAATTGCTTTTTTATTTGCGCTAAACAAGAAAGCAATAACAATTAATGAAAACATTCCCAAAGCTCCTCTCCAAAAACCACCAGAGGTAAATCCTTGACTTGGTAAAATTTCTGACACAGCAATAACTTCACCTGTATTTTGAGAAAAAATTGAAATTGATAATAAACACAAAACTGTTGTAAGTATTTCTTTCATAATCTAAATATACGTTATTAAGAGCGTTTACTTATTTCGTCTCTAATTTTTGCAGCTAGCTCATAATTTTCACTAGTTACTGCATCACTTAATTGTTTGTGAAGTTCTTTTGTAGATAAATCTGAAAATGTAGTTTCTGTTTTAGCGACTAAATTTTCTAATTCCAAAGAGACTTCGTCTGATTCTAAATCATCTTTAATACCAAACTCATCCTCTAACTTTAGAAAAACTCCTGCCTTTTCTAAAATATTTTCATACGTAAAAATTGGTGCATCAAAACGAACTGCAATTGCTATTGCATCTGAAGTTCTTGCATCTATTACTTCCTCTGAGCCATCTTTTTCACAAACTAAACTAGAAAAGAAAACGCCATCTACTAATTTATGAATGATAACCTCTTTTATTGTAATTAAAAAACGGTCTGAGAAGGTTTTAAATAAATCGTGGGTAAGCGGTCTTGGTGGTCTAATTTCGGTTTCTAAAGCAATGGCTATAGATTGTGCTTCAAAGGCTCCAATAATAATGGGTAAAGTTCTAGTACCTTCTTCCTCACTCAAAACTAGAGCATAAGCGCCACTTTGAGTTTGACTGTAAGAAATACCTTTTATACTTAATTTTATTAAACTCATAAATATATTCACATAAAGCTAAAAAGTAATTCATAAATTTTGAAGTTGCTTTTCACAAACTTTTTAGAGAGCACAATTTAATAAAAATAATAGCTTAAAAAATGATATTTCTTTAAAAAAAGATGAATGCGCTCGCGTGAAGAATTGAAGCATCTATTTGAACTCTTTTTATTTTTATTTGAAAATAAAAAACCGAGTGTTGAAAACCTGACAAAATTATTTATTAGTAGAGAGAAATTAATGAAAAAACCTACCAAAAATAAAAATTCTGATAGGTTTAAAAGTTTATAATTTCGATACACCCAAAAAATATTATGAGGCTTTAAATAATTTAATTTTTTCTATTAATTTTGGAACAATATCAAAAGCGTCACCAACAATACCATAGTCTGCAGCCTTAAAGAAAGGTGCCTCTGGATCAGTGTTAATAACTACTTTTACTTTAGAAGCATTGATACCTGCCAAATGCTGAATTGCTCCGGAAATTCCAATAGCAATATATAGATTAGACGCAACAGGCTTACCTGTTTGACCAACATGCTCTGAATGTGGACGCCAACCTAGATCTGAAACCGGCTTAGAACAAGCAGTTGCAGCTCCTAAAGTATCTGCTAATTCTTCTATCATTTCCCAGTTTTCCGGGCCTTTTAAACCTCTACCCGCAGAAACAACAATATCTGCATCGTCTATGGTTACCTTACCAGTTACTCTTTCTATTTTTTCTGACTTCACTAAAGAGTCTATGATTTCAGCATCAAAAGGCACTGTGGCACCTGAAACTGGGTTTTCATGAACCCCGAAAGAATTCTTAGCTAAACCAATAACTTTATTTTCTGTAGAAATAACTGTATTTGAAAATGCTTTGTTCGAAAATGCTTTTCTTTTTATGCTAAAGGGCTTGGTGCTTGACGGCAAACTTACAGTATTAGAAACACAACCAGCTTCTAAATTTACTGCAACTATTGGTGCTAAATACAAACCATTAATAGTTGAATCTAAAACTAAAACATTGGCACTTTCTGCCTTGGCTACCTGTGTAACCACAGAAGCGTATTGTTTTGCATTAAAAGTATTTAAAGAATCGTTAGTAACTGAAACAACCTTCTCTGCTCCGTAGTTATATAATTCTGATGAATCGCTTGCGTTTATGGTAAGTGCAATAACATTTGTACCTAATTGTTCTGCAACTTTTTTTCCATATGAAACTACTTCAAAAGCAGTTTTCTTAAATTTTCCTTCCGATGAATCGGCAAAGACTAAAACAGACATATTTTTTATTTTTTATTGAGTAAATTATTTAATAGGTTAATATATTTTTGGAGAAAATAATAACATTTTTAAATAATTAAATCGTTTATAATTAAATCACTTTTGCTTCGGTATGTAATAAGCTAATTAACTCATCTACATTATCTGCATCCACTAATTTTACAGCTCCTTTTGGCGCTGGTTTTTCAAAAGACTCAATGCTTGTTGATGCCTCACCGCCTGTAGCTTCCACGACTTGTAAAGGTTTTTTACGAGCCATCATAATACCACGCATGTTAGGAATACGAAGATCTTTTTCTTCTACTACTCCTTTCTGGCCACCAACAACCAATGGTAGACTTACTGATAATGTTTCATTTCCTCCATCAATTTCTCTTATTGCAGAAACAGTTGTTCCCTCTACTTCAAGACCAACACAAGCATTAATAAAATTAAAATCGAGTAATGTAGCTAACATTCCAGGAACCATTTGACCATTATAGTCTGCAGATTCTTTTCCCGCCAAAACTAAATCATATCCTCCGTTTTTAACAACTGCCGCCAATTCTTTTGCTACTTGAAAACCATCGGTCGGGCTCACGTTTACACGAATTGCACTATCGGCTCCTATTGCTAAACCTTTTCGTAATGTAGGCTCTGTTTCAGGTCCTCCAACGTTAACTATCGTCACAGAAGCTCCTTGTTTTTCTTTAAACCACATTGCTCTTGTTAAACAAAATTCATCATAAGGATTTATTACAAACTGAACTCCGTTTGTATCAAATTTAGCGTCATTTTCAATAAAATTAATTTTAGATGTGGTATCAGGGACGTGACTAATACAAACTAATATTTTCATAAACTTCTATTTTTTATTCTATTTGTTCTCTGCGAAGCTACAGCTTTTTTTTAAAAAATACTATGCGTGCATAGTATTTTTTAATTAATTTAACATTTAACGAAAACGATTGCGGAGTAATTTAAAAATAATCATACAGTTTACACTAGTGTAACCATAAAAATGCCAATAATTTATTACTTTTGCATCTGAAAAACTAATTACAATTATACTAAATGAAAACAATTCAATTCAGAGAAGCTATTTGTGAGGCTATGAGTGAAGAAATGCGCAGAGATGATAGCATTTATTTAATGGGTGAAGAAGTTGCGGAATATAATGGTGCTTACAAGGCATCCAAAGGTATGTTAGATGAGTTTGGAGCAAAACGTGTTATAGATACACCAATTGCTGAACTTGGATTTGCAGGTGTTGCCGTTGGTTCGGCAATGAATGGCCTTAGACCAATTGTAGAATACATGACGTTTAACTTCTCGTTAGTTGGAATTGATCAAATTATAAACAACGCTGCTAAAATTAGACAGATGTCTGGTGGACAGTTTAATTGCCCAATTGTTTTCAGAGGACCGACTGGTTCTGCTGGTCAGTTAGGAGCAACGCACTCACAAGCTTTTGAAAACTGGTTTGCGAATACACCCGGTTTAAAGGTAATTGTACCCTCTAATCCATATGATGCAAAAGGGCTTTTAAAAGCTGCTATTAGAGATGACGATCCAGTTATTTTTATGGAGTCTGAACAAATGTATGGTGATAAGATGGAAGTACCTGAAGGGGAATATATTATTCCGATTGGAGTTGCAGACATCAAAAGAGAAGGGACAGATGTAACAATCGTTTCTTTCGGAAAAATCATTAAAGAAGCTTATAAAGCAGCCGATGAACTAGCAAAAGAAAATATTTCTGTTGAAATTATTGATTTAAGAACAGTTCGTCCAATGGATCACGCTGCTATTATTGCATCAGTAAAGAAGACAAACAGATTAATTATACTAGAGGAGTCTTGGCCATTTGCCAGTATCTCTACAGAAATCACCTATAGAGTTCAAGATGAAGCGTTTGATTATTTAGATGCTCCTATCAAAAGAATCACAACTTCTGATACTCCCGCACCATATTCTCCTGTTTTATTTGAGAAATGGTTACCAAGTTCTCAAAATGTTATTGACGCTGTAAAAGAAGTCATGTATATATAAGAAGATGAAAGCCTAAAGTAAAAGTCCTATTCAATTGTGAGTAGGACTTTTACTTTTTTAAATTCCTTTCAGTCAAATAAAAGAAAACCATTATATAAATAATATATAAAAACTTAAAATAACCTTAATTAATCACTATTTTTGTCGGCGATTAAAAATTATGATAGAAAAATAAAATTATGAGTAAAGAAATAAAAAGCAAATTAACTTTTGACGTTTTAATAGAAATCCCAAAAGGAAGTAGAAACAAATACGAATATGATTTCACCTTGAAAAAAATTAGATTTGATAGAATGTTATTTTCGTCAATGATGTATCCTGGTGATTATGGATTTATCCCAGAAACTTTAGCACTAGATTCAGATCCATTAGATGTTTTAGTTTTAGGGCATCAACCAACCTATCCAATGGTAGTGATGGAAGTAAGACCTATTGGAGTTTTTTATATGGCAGACGAAAAAGGACCAGATGAAAAAATCATTTGTGTACCGGTTTCTGATCCAATTTGGGGTGACAAAGTAGACATCGCAGATTTAAC
>JAQXAP010000097.1 GCA_029252865.1 Polaribacter sp. | reverse complement strand
AACTTTTGGAGGTGCCTCAGATAAAGGATTGATATTAATTCCTTGCGAGTTAATTGATCGTAACGGAGAAAACCTAAAAAGAATCATTTTACAATATGCAGATGACTGGAAACTTGGAGCTGAATTTGTAGAATGGATTAATGAAGACAACATTTTCTGTAATACACTAGTAGATAGAATTGTACCTGGTTATCCAAGAGGTAAAATGGATGCAATTACTGCAGAATTAGGGTATAAAGATAATTTAGTTGTAGAAGGTGAACAATTCCATTTATGGGTAATAGAAGGACCTGCATCTGTAAAAGAAGAAATTCCTGCAGAAATGTGTGGATTAAATATTGTTTTTACAGACAACCAAGAGCCTTATAGAACACGTAAAGTAAGAATCTTAAATGGCGCTCACACAAGTTTAGTTCCAGTAGGTTATTTATACGGAATTGATAAAGTACGTGAATCTTTAGAAGATGAGGTTGTGGGTAAATTCTTAAAGGATGCTATTTTTAGTGAAATCTGTCCGACTTTAGATTTATCAAAACAAGAATTAGAACAATTTTCAAATGATGTTTTAGATCGATTTAGAAATCCTTATTTAGAGCACGCTTTAATGAGTATTTCTTTAAACTCGACATCTAAGTATAAAACAAGAGTATTGCCTTCTGTTTTAGAATATATCAAGAGAAAAAATGAAAACCCAAAACACTTATTATTTTCATTAGCTTCATTAATTGCTTTTTATAAAGGAGAAAGAGGAGACGAGAAATATATTGTTAAAGATGATGAATCTGTCTTAGATTTCTTTGCAACACAATGGGCAAAAGGAGATGTCGCATCCGTTGCAAAAGCAACATTAAAAAACACGGCTTTTTGGGGTACAGATTTAACACAATTTGAAGGCTTAGAAGAAACTGTAACAAATAGTTTAAAGAGTATTATTACGAACGGAATGAAAGCAACATTACAAGCTTTTATAAAATAGTATTAGCCAAATATGATTATAGATTCACATCAACATTTTTGGAAATACGAACCGGTAAAACACGATTGGATTGATGATAATATGTCAGTAATTCGTCGTGATTTTTCGCCTTCTGATTTAGCAAAAGTATATCAAGAGAACAGCATTGACGGCTGTGTTGCAGTTCAGGCGGATCAAACTTTGGAAGAGACGGACTTTTTAATTGATTTAGCTTTTAACAACAATTTTATTAAAGGGATTGTTGGTTGGGTAGATTTACGAGCAGAGAACATTGAAGAAGTTTTAGAAAAATACAGTAAAGAAAAAATTGTAAAAGGTTTTAGACATGTTGTTCAGGGAGAACCGGATCATAATTTTTTGTTACGTCCAAATTTCTCTAGAGGAATTTCTCTACTAGAAAAATACAACTTCACTTACGACATTTTAGTATTTCCACATCAATTAGGGTCAGTACTGGAATTTGTGAAAAAATTTCCAAATCAAAAATTTGTAATTGATCATATTGCGAAACCTTATATCAAAGATGGATATTTTGAAGGGTGGGCAACTATGATGACAGCAATAGGAAAACATGAAAATGTTTCTTGTAAAATGTCTGGAATGGTTACCGAAGCGGAATACAACACTTGGACTCCAGAACAAATTCATCCATATATGAATGTCGCTTTAGAGGCCTTTGGGAGTTCAAGAATATTGTTTGGATCAGACTGGCCGGTATGTTTAGTCGCAGGAAATTATAGTAAAATTAAAAAATTAACAACAAATTTTATTTCACAACTTTCGCAAATTGAGCAAAATTCAATTATGGGAACTAATGCGATAGAATTTTACAACTTATAAAACACACTATGGACTTAGGTTTAAAAGGAAAGGTAGTAGTCATAACTGGCGCTGCTGGATTAAAAGGA
The DNA here is from genome assembly GCA_029252865.1 of Polaribacter sp. GTDB lineage: Bacteria > Bacteroidota > Bacteroidia > Flavobacteriales > Flavobacteriaceae > Polaribacter. Next base: position 3,865 of record JAQXAP010000097.1, on the reverse strand, counting down.
AGTATCGGTGAAACCATACTACAAAAATTAGCCGAAGAAGGTGCAATACCTGCAGTAATCGATAGAAACGATAGAGGCTTTGCGTATGTTGAAGAACTTCAAAAAAAAGGTATTGATGCTCTATTTTGTAAGACAGATGTAACAAATCCAGAACAAATAGAAAGTGCTGTTCAAACAATTTCAAAAAAATATGGAAGAATTGATGTCGTAATAAACAACGTAGGTGTTAACGATGGGGTTGGTTTAGATGCCTCATACGACGATTTTATGTGGTCTTTAAAACTAAATATGGTGAGTTACTTTTTAGTAGTTAAGCATGCTCTACCTCTATTAAAAGAATCGAAAGGAAATATTTTAAATATAGGTTCTAAAGTGGGTTTAACAGGACAAGGAGGTACTTCTGGATACGCAGCCTCTAAAGGTGGTGTTTTAGGTTTAACGAGAGAGTGGGCTGTAGATTTAATTAAATACAACATACGTTCTAACGCCATTATTATTGCTGAAAGTTGGACACCTGCATATGATGCTTGGATTAAGACATTAGAAAACGGGGAAGAAAAATTAAAATCAATTGTTAAGAAAATTCCTTTTGAAAATAGAATGACAACTCCTGCAGAGATTGCAGATCAATGTTTGTTTACTATTTCCGATAAATCATCTCATACAACAGGTCAATTTATAACCGTTGATGGTGGTTATGTGAACTTAGATAGATCTTTATTAACAGAATAAAAATATTATATCATTTTATAAAAGGCAATAACTACAAAAAACTTGGGTTGTCTTTTTTTATATTGCGGTCATAATTATACTAACTAAACTAAATTTTTTTTTATGAAAAACAGTAAAATACCAATAGTATCCAAATCGGTTGTAGTACCTTTTATTTTAATCACATCGCTATTTGCGCTTTGGGGATTTGCCAACGATATAACAAACCCAATGGTTTCGGCCTTTAAAAAAGTATTAGAACTAGACAATTTTCAGGCATCATTAGTGCAAATGGCTTTTTATGGAGGTTACTTTACTATGGCATTACCGGCAGCTATTTTTGTAAACAAATATTCTTACAAAAAAGGAATATTATTAGGTTTAACATTATACGCAGTAGGTGCTTTATTGTTTTATCCAGCGGCAGCTTTTGAAGCTTTTGGTTTTTTTCTAGCAGCTTTATACATTTTAACATTTGGATTAGCGTTTTTAGAAACAACAGCAAACCCATATATATTATCAATGGGAGATGAAAAAACAGCAACACAACGTTTGAACTTAGCACAAGCATTTAACCCAATTGGTGCTTTAGGAGGTTTAATTATTGCTCAAAAATTTATTTTAGGTTCTTTACAATCAGACAACTTAAATGCAGATGGTACTTCTATTTATGAATCACTTAGTGAAACCGCAAAGGCTGCGGTAAGAACCTCAGATTTACAAGTTATTCGTAATCCGTACGTTATTCTTGGACTTGCTGTAATTGGTTTCCTTGTTGTAATCGCAGTTATGAAAATGCCTCAAAATAAAGATCAAGAAGCAAAAGTACATGTTGGGGATTCTATAAAAAGACTTTTTAGTTCAGGTAAATTTGTTTGGGGTGTAATTGCTCAAGCATTCTATGTTGGCGCTCAAATTATGTGTTGGACGTATTTATACCAATATGCAGAGTCAATAGGTATTGATAATCAATCTGCCGTTACCTATGGTATTAGTGCATTAATTATCTTTCTGGTAGGTCGTTGGGTTGGTACTGCTTTACTTAAATATATAGATAGTGGAAAACTATTATTTTATTTCTCTATCGGTGCAATTATATGCACGTTAATTACAATTTTTATCCCAGGAATGATTGGGCTTTATGCCTTAGTTACAACTTCGTTTTTCATGTCTATAATGTTTCCAACAATATATGGTATTGCTCTTGAAGGTCAGGGAGAAGATGCTAAATTTGGTGCAGCATTTTTAGTAATGGCAATTGTAGGTGGTGCGTTAATGCCAACATTGCAAGGTTTAATTTTAGACATGGGTGGAAAAGGATATGCTGATATTTCTATTTTAGGAGTTCCTGAGGTTAATTTTTCTTTCTTTTTACCAACATTATGTTTTGTTGTAATTGCTTATTACGGTGTGAGAGTTTTTAAAAATAATTTTGAAAAGTAAAAAAATGAGTACCAAAAGATACTGTTATTCTTGTGATTTAAAAGACGATTCTAAATTAATTGCAGAATATAAAGAATACCATGCTAAAGGAAATGCATGGCCAGAAATTACAAAGAGCATTAAAGATGCTGGCATCGTAGATATGGAAATTTACCTAACGGGAAATCGCATGTTTATGATTATGGAAGTTGACGAAACTTTCGACCCTGTTAAAAAAGCAGAAATGGATGCCAACAACCCAAAAGTTCAGGAATGGGAAAACTTAATGTGGAACTATCAGCAGGAATTACCTTGGGCAAAAGAGGGCGAAAAATGGATTGCTTTAGAAGAAGTTTTTAAATTATAAACTACTCAATAAAAAGAGTTAATTAACATTACAAAAAATGAAAAATTATATTGTCGTTTTTGGTTTAGCTATATTAGGTTTCACCTCATGTGCACAAAAAATTAAAAGCAATTTCAAAGAAACAAAAAAACCTAACATTATTTATATAATGGCTGATGATCATACGACCCAAGGTTTTGGAGTATATGGCAGCAGACTAGCTTCTTTAAACCCTACTCCAACAATTGACAGAATCGGTAAGGAAGGAATCATTTTTGACAACGCTTTTTGTACCAATTCTATTTGTACTCCTTCTCGTGCAAGCATAATGACAGGACAGTACGGACAGGTAAATGGTGTTAAAGACTTAGGAGGTATTTTACCTGTGGATCGTCAATATCTAGCGCATGAAATGAAAAACCTGGGTTATAACACGGCAATTGTAGGTAAATGGCATTTAAAAGATGCACCAGACGCTTTCGATTATTACAATGTATTACCAGGACAAGGAGATTACCACAACCCTACTCTTTATAGTAATGAAGAAACAGGAGTAAAGAAAAGAATCCGTTTTGAAAAAGGTTTAACAAGAGAAGTAAATGCAACAACTTATCAAGGTCATTCATCTGATGTTATTACCGATAAATCATTAGAATGGTTAGATGAAAAACGTGATAAATCAAAACCTTTTTTCTTAATGCACCACTTTAAAGCCCCACATGACTTTTTTGAGCACGCTAAACGTTACAACGATTATTTAGCAGATACAGAAATACCAGAGCCTGCAAGTTTATGGGATAATAGCGGTAACGGTTCTATTGCAACCAGAGGTTATAATGATAGTATGATGGACACTATTGGCTCTTCTGTTGGTCATAGAAATATCATCCGTAACATGGGAATGCACATGAATATTGATCCTAAAATTCCAGATCCTGAATATAAAAAACTAGCATATCAAGAATACCTGAAGCGTTATTTAAGGTGTGTAAAAGGAGTTGATGATAATGTAAAACGTTTATTCGATTATCTTGAAAAAGAAGGCTTAATGGACAATACAATTATTATGTACACAGGAGATCAAGGTTTTATGCTCGGAGAACATGATTATATCGACAAACGTTGGATGTATGAAGAATCTATGAGAATGCCTTTTTTAGTAAGATATCCTAAAACAATTAAAGCAGGTACACGCACCAACGCTATAATAAACAACACAGACTTCGCACCAACTATTCTAGATCTTGCGGGTGGAAAAACTCCAGAATATATGCAAGGATCTAGTTTTAAAGAAGTTTTAGAAACAGGTAAGGAACCTAAAGATTGGCAACAAGAAACTTATTACCGTTATTGGATGCACATGGCACACAAACATAGTAATCCAGC
>JAQXAP010000082.1 GCA_029252865.1 Polaribacter sp. | reverse complement strand
CAAAACCTCTATCTAATAAGCTTAGTCGTGTTGTAGAAAAACTATCTGGTATGGTATACCCATAAGAACCATAGGCATATTGTAAAATGGGGGTATTTTTAGTAAGTGGTGTATCTTTATGATACACCATAGAAATTGCTACTTCTTTACCGTCTCTCGTCGTTACCCAGAGACGTTTGCTGATGTAATTTTCTTTTTTAAATTTATCCCCTAAAACTTCTTGCTCTTTTTTAACCTCTTTTGACTGATCATTCATGTCAAAATCAATCACAGAATTTGGTGTTGTAAAAGAATTGTATGAATACCGAATTACATCGGTATCAAAATCTGGATTTGCATAAACGCCAACAGAATAAGTTTCTTCGTTAAAAGGCAAGTAATAATCTTCTTTCTTATCCCAACGTTTAATTCTTATTTTATTTAAACCATTGGTACGTTCTTCTAGAACTAAAAAATCTTTAAATATCGAAAAATCTTCGAGTAATGTATCGTCTCTATGCGGTATTACATCTACCCAATTCTCTTTACCTGTTTTAGAAACAGGCGTTTTCATCAACTTAAAATTGATGGCATTGTCTTTATTAGTTAGCAAATAAAAATGATCTTCAAAATGAGACACACTATATTCTAAATCTCTTTCTCTTCCCTGAATCATTGTAAATTCTCCCGTTGGATTATCAGCATCCAAATACTGTGATTCTGAGGAAACAGTGCTGTAAGAACCTATAATAATATATTTATCTGATTTAGATTTTGTTACATACGTACCGAATGTATCATCTTTTTCATGAAAGACTTCTACATCTTCAGATGTTGGTGTTCCTAAAACATGCCTATACACACTTGAACTTCGTAAAGTTACAGGGTCTTTTTTTGTGTAAAAGATTGTTTTGTTGTCATTTGCCCAAACTGAACCGCCAGAAGTATTTTCTATAATATCTTTATAAATTTCACCCGTTTCAAGGTTTTTAAAGCGTAAAAAATATTGTCTTCTACTTACAGTATCTGTTGCAAAAGCTATAAGTTTATTATCATTAGAAACATTTAATCCTCCCAATTGATAGTAATCGAAATCCTTCGCCATTTCATTTACATCAAAAAGTATTTCTTCTTTTGCTTCTAAACTTTCTTTTTTACGACTATAAATAGGATACTGATTCCCCACCTTGTAACTTGTAATATAAAAATATCCATTATCTTTATATGGCACAGAAGAATCATCCTCTTTAATTCTACCCTTCATTTCTTCGAACAATTCTTCTTGAAATGGTTTGGTATCTTTTGTTACTAAATTATAATAAGCGTTTTCTTCTTCAAGATAACTAACTACTTTTTTAGTATGAGCATCTTTTTCTACCGCATTTTTCTGATCATCGGACAAACGCATCCAAAAATAATTGTCTACTCTTACATCTCCGTGTTTCTCTAATTTTTTGGCCTTTTTAGTTGCTAAAGGAACTTTTGCATCCGTACTTTTCATGGTCTTATTTTTACAAGCGGTTGCAAATGTAAGACTTAAAACAATGAAAGGAATAACTATTTTTCTCATTTTTAGGTAATTTGAATTCTTTATAAAACACTAAATTAGTTTTAAATTTAAAAATAAAAAAACGAGGTTTGAAAACTTATCTGGAATGATGGAAAACCTTAAAGATGCACAACAAAAAGTAGAAGAAACAAAAACAAGATTAAACTCGGTTTTAGTTGATGAAGTTACTGCCGACGGAAAATTAAAAATCACATTAACAGCAAATAGAGAAATTAAGGCAATTTCTATTGGTGATGAGCTACTTGCTGATACTGAAGAATTAGAAGATTATTTAATAATTGCCTTAAATAAAGCCATAGAAAAAGCTACAAAAATTAATGAGACAGAAATGGCTCTTGCTGCCAAAAGCGGTATGCCAAACATACCAGGAATGGACATGTTTAAATATTAAACATGCTTTTATTATCGGATAATCGTTTGTTTACATATTTAAATAAAATAAAAATTAAGCGGAAGACAGGACTATTATTTGGTAAAAAGAAGAAAAAGTAAAATATTTAAAGTACACCCAATAGAGAAACAATAAACAACAACGAATACAAAGACAATGTTATAATAGTAAACACACCAATAAACTTATAATGAGATTTTAACATTTTAAATGCACCGGCCAAGGTTTCATTATTTTTAGTTGTCAATGCTTTTTTCATCTTGCTAGAAAACTGTAATAAATAATACACTGGAAAAAAGTATATAATTGATAAAACTAAATAAGTAATTGCCAACGATAAGCCTAAACTTTCTGGAATACCTGGTTGTACTTTTGCCACCATATTAAAAATTGTTGAAGAAAAAGCGGCAAGAACCAACATGAATAATATTAAAAAAAAACCTAGGATTGATAAAAACCTTGTCCATTTAACCGTTTCTTTTAAAAAGCTTTTTGAAGTGTTTGTTAAAGTTAATTGCTCTAATTGTGTGATTGGTTTATTTATCATAATACAAAACCTTTTATTTATTTATATTCAAAAATAAACAAAAAAAAGCCACGAAATCACAAATCTAACTTTGTATTTCGTGGCTAAAATAGAAATCTAATTCCCTATTTCTTAAACTCAGAAATTGTTTTCTTAATAATAATTATACAATCCATTAATTGAGATTCATTCATTACCAAAGGTGGAGCAAAACGAATAATATTGCCATGTGTAGGTTTCGCTAACAAACCATTTTCTTTTAATTTCATACAAATATCCCAAGCTGTAGAACTATCTTCTGTGTCGTTAATTAAAACCGCATTTAACAACCCTTTTCCCCTTACAGAAAGTACTAAATCATTTTCTTTTGCGAATTCTGATAATTCCTCTCTAAAAATAATTCCCAATTTCTCGGCATTTTCGGAAAGGTTTTCTTCTACAGCTACTTTTAACGCAGCCATAGCCACTTTACAAGCAATCGGATTTCCACCAAATGTAGAACCGTGCTCGCCTGGTTTAATTGTCATCATAATTTCATCATCAGCTAATGCTGCAGAGACGGGAAATACCCCACCAGAAAGGGCCTTTCCTAAAATTAAAATATCGGGTTTTACATTTTCATGCTGACAGCAAAATAATTTACCAGTTCTTGAGATACCTGTTTGCACTTCGTCTGCAATAAAAAGTACATTTTTAGATTTACATAATTCATAAGCTTTCTTTAAGTAACCCTCTTCCGGCACGACAACACCCGCTTCTCCTTGTATAGGTTCTACCATAAAACCAGCAATATTCGGATCTTGTAATGCTTTCTCTAAAGCTTCTAAATCATTGTATTTTACAATTTCGAAACCAGGAAGATAAGGTCCATAGTCGTTGTAAGCACTTGGATCTGTAGAAGATGAAACAGCAGCTAAGGTTCTTCCCCAAAAGTTATTTTCAGCAAATAAAATTTTAGCTTTATTCTCAGGAATTCCCTTCACTTTATACCCCCATTTTCTACATAATTTTAAAGCAGTTTCACCACCTTCAACACCAGTATTCATAGGTAAAATTTTATCATAACCAAAAAGATTAGTTACATACTTCTCATACTCTCCTAGAACATCATTATAAAATGCTCTAGAAGTTAAAGTTAATATTTTTGCTTGCGCAATCATTGCATCGATAATTTTGGGATGACAATGCCCTTGATTTACAGCGGAATAAGCTGACAAAAAATCATAATATTTTTTTCCCTCTGCGTCCCAAACATGAACGCCTTCACCTCTACTTAAAACCACAGGAAGTGGATGATAGTTGCGAGCACCATATTTATTTTCTAATTCCATTGCCTCTTGCGAAGTCAGTTTACCTTGAGTAGTCATTGTTTTTGTTTTAAATGTTTATAATTAAATAACCATTCCTATTCTACCTTTATCCTTTTAGCGAGAGCCAAAAATTCAGCGTGGGAAAGAAATCATCCCCGAAGTTTCACAAAAGTAGTTAATTTAATAATTCTATCAAATTAATGAATGGTCGATAAAACTAAAACAGTAACAAGAAATTGAGTTAAAGAAATTAATTAAAAAGAAAACTAAGTAAATGAGCAGTCTTTTTTGTTTCAACAAACCATATTTTGCCTAATTTTGCAATCCATAAACAATTAAGAATGCCACGTAGAGAACGAAATAAGTTTGTAAAAAAGAATCAAGTTTTAGAATTAAGAATTGAGGATTATGCTTTTGGAGGAAAAGGAATTGCCAGAATAAAATCTGAAGAAGGTAGTTTTGTCATTTTTGTACCAAATACTCTACCTGGCCAATTGGTAAAAGCACAAATAAGTAAGTCTAGTAAAAATTATGCAGAAGCTAAATTGATAGATGTTTTAGAACCATCTAAAGATGAAGACGAAGTGCCTTTTCAAGATATTCCTGGAGCGCCTTACATTCAACTTCCTATCGAATTACAGCATAAATACAAGAAAGAAAGTACACTTACATTATTTAAAAAAATAGGAAAAGTAGAAAATATTGAGGATCTATTTGATGAGTTTATAAGCTCTCCAAACCTATTTCACTACAGAAATAAAATGGAATATGGTTTTTCTGCTATCGGATATGATAGAATCGAAAAACGTGATAAAGATGAATTTACTTTAGGTTTTAAAAGACGCGGTGTTTGGTGGATGGGAGATAATTTAGAGAAAGATTCTGGTTTATTTGACAAGCAGCTAGAAGACAATCTAAAAAACATCAAACAATATTGTATTGAAACGGGTTTAGAACCCTGGCATGGACCAAAAAAGACGGGTTTCTTTAGATATTTTGTTGTGAGAAAATCTTTTAAAACAGATGAGCTATTATGTAATTTAGTAACCACGTCACCAGAACTAGAAAATTTTGATTTACAAAAATTCGCTTCTTTTCTAAGAGGTATTTTTGGAGATCGTTTAGCTGGTTTACTTCATACTATTAACGATGAAACGGGTGATAGAACAATTGCGACTGCAGGAACAATTGATTTAGTCTATGGAAAAGATAAAATTGTTGAAGAATTATTAGAATTAAATTTTGAAATTAGCATGAAAAGCTTTTTTCAAACAAACCCAAAATGTGCAGAAAAACTTTACACTAAAGTTGTAGAATACGTTTTAGAAGACAAATCTAAAGTAGACAATACGGTTGTTATGGATTTATTCTGTGGAACAGGAACCATTGGCCAGATTGTTGC
>JAQXAP010000076.1 GCA_029252865.1 Polaribacter sp. | reverse complement strand
CACCAAAAAGACCAACAATTTTATCTGGTGCAATTATGTCAAAAGATATCTGGAATCTGCCCGCGGGTGAAAGTTTTGTTGCTCAATTTTTAAAAGACGCTAACCTTAATTACTTATGGGAATATTCTAAAGGAAAAGGAAGTTTGTCTTTAAGTTTTGAAAGTGTTTTTGACAAAGCTAAAAATGCTAATTTTTGGTTTACCCCAGGATACTTTTCATCAAAAGAAGAATTACTACAAAGCAATCAAATCTATACTCAATTTGATGCTTTTAAGAATGACCAAATTTATACTCCCATTAATAAAAAAGGAAGAACTGGAGGAGTTATTTATTATGAACTAGCCTCTACAAGACCCGATTTAGTTTTAAAAGATATTATTAAAATTACGAATTCAGACCTGTTACCTGATTACAAGTTCACTTTCTTTGAAAAGATGAAATAAACTTATATCATAAATAACCGAAATATGGTTCACCATATTATAATACAAAACACAACCTTTATAATATTCTCTTCCATAGATTTCTAAAGCATCAAATAAATAAGGAGAAAAATTAGTATCTATAAAATATAATTTACATTTTTATATCTGTCTCATAAAAAAGCAACTTATATAGGATTCTTTTTAAATTCGCTTTATTCAACGCTTTTAATTATTTTTTTAGAATAACTTCGTTTGATTTTCATCATCCCTTTTCTTCTCTTCTGCCTTCTTTTTTGCTATCGCTTTCTGCAATGCAATATTAGCTTTTTCTTCAGCAGAAAGATCTTCTAAAATGGGCTCAACATTTTCTATCAAAGGAATATCTAAAGGTATTTTTTCTACTATAATTTCTTCATCTACAACTTCAATTTCTTCAGAATTTTCCTGTAGACACTCTTCAAAAGGTAAAGATTCTAATAAATTAACTTGTTTTATTTTATCTTTAGTTAGTTGATTTCCTTGCGCTTTAATTCCTTTAACAGCAATAAATTCCTCAAAATTAATCTCTTGATTTTCTTGATTTCTCTTTGAAAATTGAATTTCAGCAATAGGTCTATAATCTGTTGCTACAATCTCTAATTGTGATTTTAGATGGTCAGAAATGAAAACCTCATCTTTATCTGTAACTTCTATTAAGAAACGTTTTACATAATAGCGCTCTTTTTCTCCATCAAAATAAATAGCAGAAATAGGTTTATTAGGTTTCCATTTTTCTAACACAATCATATCATCTTCAAAATGCATTGCTAAATCTGGTTTTACTGCTTTAGCTTTTGCAGATTGTGTGATAATCAATAATTTATCCTCTGCCCTAAACTCTCCTAACAACTCACCTCTTCCGTCAACATTTAAGCGTTGCACAGCATCATCGAACCAAATTTTACGAGGTTTTAAAGTAGAAACTCCCTCAGATTTAAAATCTACAGATTTAATTGTATGCTTGCTTATTAAATTTCCTCTTACAGCTCTACCTTTAACTGTTAAATCTGCGAAATCAATATCCCATTTCAATTTTTTAACACTACCAACTGAACGTAAGTTTATAGTTACAACTTCTGCTTCTCCATTCAAATTTGCTGTAAAATATAAAACTTTCGAACTTTTATTTCCGTTTGTTAAATCGTATTCTTTGTCTCTAGTTACAGAAGTAACATTAAACCTCTTCATGTAAGAAGGGCCTTTTACACCATCTTTGTACATAAAATTATAAACCGTTCTTTTATCCTTCTTTTTAAAGACAGCAACATGAATTATATCTTTACCTACAAACGTTTTAGCACCAATTTTTGTTACGGTCATTACACCATCTCTTCTGAATACAATAATATCATCAATATCAGAACAATCTGTCACAAACTCATCTCTTTTTAAGGACGTGCCTATAAAACCTTCTGCTCTATTTACATAAAGTTTTGAATTATTCATTGCAACTTTTGAAGCTACAATGTCATCAAAAACTCTAATCTCTGTTTTACGTTCTTTTCCTTTTCCATAGGTTGCTTTTAAGCGTTTAAAATAATCAATGGCATACTCTATTAAATGCGATAAATGATCTTTTACAACATCTATTTTATCTTCTAAATCTGCTATAAATTGTTTCGCTTTCTCTATATCAAATTTTGATATTTTTTTAATTCTAATTTCTGTTAAACGTGTAATATCATCAACAGTAATTGCCCTTTTTAAATGTTTTATATGTGGTTTTAAACCTTTATCAATTGCTTCAATTACACCATCCCACGTTTCTTCCTCCTCAATATCTCGATAAACTCTATTTTCAATAAAAATTCTTTCTAAAGATGAAAAATGCCATTGTTCTTCTAATTCGTTTAACTGAATTTCTAATTCTTGCTTCAACAAATTAACCGTTAAGTCTGTTGAATGTTTTAGCATTTCGGAAACGCCTATAAAAACGGGCTTATTATCTTCTATAGTACAAGACAAAGGAGAAATAGATATTTCACAATTTGTGAATGCATATAAGGCGTCTATAGATTTATCAGGCGAAACATTTGGTGGTAAATGCACTAATATTTCTACTTCTGCAGCAGTATTATCTTCAATTTTCTTTATCTTGATCTTACCTTTATCGTTCGCTTTTAAAATACTATCTATTAATGTCGTTGTTGTTGTAGAAAAGGGAATTTCAGAAATAACCAATGTTTTTTTATCTAGTTGGGCAATTTTAGCACGAACACGTACCTTTCCTCCTCGAACTCCATCGTTGTAATTAGTAACGTCTGCAATTCCACCAGTTAAAAAATCAGGTAATATTTTATAACTTCTTCCTTTTAGATATTTAATAGAAGCGTCAATAAGTTCAATGAAATTGTGAGGCAATACTTTTGTTGATAAACCAACTGCAATTCCCTCAACTCCTTGCACCAATAGTAAAGGAAATTTTACAGGTAAATCAATTGGTTCTTTTCTTCGTCCATCATAAGACATTTTCCAATCCGTAGTTTTTGGATTAAAAACAACATCTAAGGCAAATTTTGATAAACGTGCCTCTATATAACGGGAAGCCGCTGCACGATCTCCTGTTAAGATGTTACCCCAATTTCCTTGCATATCAATCAGCAATTCTTTCTGACCAATTTGCACCATAGCATCAGCTATAGAGGCATCACCATGTGGATGATATTGCATTGTATGACCTACAATATTTGCTACCTTATTGTAACGGCCATCATCTAAATCTTTCATTGAATGCATTATTCTTCGCTGAACGGGTTTTAATCCATCTTCAAGAGAAGGTACTGCTCTTTCTAAAATTACATAAGAAGCATAATCTAAAAACCACTCCTTGTACATCCCAGTAACTTTTGTAATGGTTTCCATAGAATCTGTCTGCTCATGCCGATCTTCAGATTGTTCGCCGGTTTTATTTAATTCTTCTTCGTGTTCGTTTTCGTTTATTTCTTCACTCATTCTTTTTAAACGTTTAATTGTTTAATCGTTTAACTTTATATCTGTTATTAGGAGCCTTAAAAAAAGTAAGGTTTATCTGTTTTAAAAAAATCCTTTCTCAATACCTCGCGTAAACTGATTTATTACACAACTTCGTCTTCTATAGCATCTAACTCAACTTTTAAGTTTTCAATAATAAATTTCTGTCTATTTGGAGTATTTTTACCCATGTAAAACTCTAGCATTTGTTCTATCGACATTTCTTTGTCTAGCATTACAGGATCTAAACGAATATCATCACCAATAAAATGGACGAATTCATTTGGCGAAATCTCACCCAAACCTTTAAAACGAGTTATTTCTGGTTTACCTCCTAACTTTTCTATAGCTATTCTTTTTTCTTCATCAGAATAACAATAGAAAGTTTGTTTTTTATTTCGGACTCTAAACAACGGTGTTTCTAAAATATATAAATGCCCTTCTTTTATCAACTCTGGGAAAAATTGTAAGAAAAACGTAATTAACAGCAAACGGATGTGCATTCCGTCGACATCGGCATCAGTAGCGATTACAATATTGTTGTAGCGCAAATCTTGTAAACCGTCTTCTATATTTAAGGCTGCTTGTAAAAGATTAAACTCTTCATTTTCATATACAATTTTCTTACTTAAACCGTAAGAATTTAGTGGCTTACCTTTTAAACTAAAAACGGCTTGTGTATTAACATTTCTTGATTTGGTTATCGAACCAGAAGCTGAATCTCCCTCCGTTATAAATAACGTAGATTCTAAATAGTTGTTTTTTTTGATATCCCCCAGATGTACTCTACAATCTCTTAATTTCTTATTATGTAAACTCGATTTCTTTGCTCTGTCTTTTGCTAATTTTCGAATACCAGAAAGTTCTTTCCGTTCTTTCTCTGCCTGAATAATTTTTCTAACAAGACTATCTGCAACATCGGGGTTTCTGTGCAGGTAATTATCAAGTTTTGTTTTTATAAAATCATTAATATATGTTCGTACGGTTGGCAAATCCCCTCCCATTTCTGTTGAACCTAACTTTGTTTTTGTCTGACTTTCAAAAACGGGTTCCATTACTTTAATTGCGATTGCAGAAATAATTGATTTTCTAATATCGGAAGCTTCAAAGCTTTTGCCATAAAATTCACGAATCGTTTTTACAATAGATTCCCTAAATGCTGCTTGATGAGTTCCTCCCTGGGTTGTATGTTGTCCGTTTACAAAAGAATGGTATTCCTCTGAATATTGCGTTTTACTGTGGGTCATAGCAACTTCAATATCATTTCCTTTTAAATGGATTATTGGATACAACATATCGTCTTTATTGTTGTTGTCTTGCAATAAATCTTTTAATCCATTTTCTGAGAAGAATTTTTCGCCATTAAAAATAATGGTCAATCCAGGATTTAAATAGACATAGTATTTTAGCATTTTTGCTACATACTCATTTCTGTACTTATAATTCTTAAAAATAGTTTCATCTGGAATGAAAGAAACTTTAGTTCCTTTTCTTCTTGATGACTCCTCCAAAAATTCTTGATTTTCTAAATTTCCTTGACTAAATTCTGCAGAAGCTGATTTGCCATCTCTTGAGGATTCTACTCTAAAAAATGACGAAAGTGCATTTACTGCTTTTGTACCAACTCCATTTAAACCTACAGACTTTTTAAACGCTTTAGAGTCATATTTACCTCCGGTATTCATTTTAGAAACCACATCAACTACTTTCCCAAGAGGTATTCCTCTACCGTAATCTCTAACAATAACTTTACTTCCTTGGATAGAAATTTCAATCGTTTTACCTGCTCCCATAACATATTCATCGATGGAATTATCTAAAACTTCTTTTAGTAAAATGTAAATTCCATCGTCTGCAGAAGACCCATCGCCCAATTTACCAATGTACATTCCTGGACGCATTCTAATATGCTCTTTCCAATCTAAAGACCTTATATTATCTTCTGTATATTTTGTTTCTTGACTCATGAAATCTGATAGTATTATTAGGTTTGAAGCCTTGCTAAAATAATATTAAACAAGTAAAAACAAAATAGTAGTCATAATTAGTTATCAACATTATTTCAACGATTTTTTAAAAATGTTAATACGGAAAAATCACAAAAAAAAACAATATGTTGTATTTTTAAACATTTAATTGTTTGCCCAGCAAATTTGTTACTTTTGTTTTCAGTTAAAACAAAATAAATTGGAAAAATCACAACTTACAGCGTTATCAGCCAAATACGGAAGTCCCTTATATGTGTATGATACGGATAAAATAGAATCACAATACAAGAGATTAACAGATGCTTTCAGTGGCGTTAAGAGTTTAAAGCTAAATTATGCTGTTAAAGCTCTTTCTAATATCAATATTTTAAATTTTTTTAAAAGTTTAGGTTCTGGATTAGACACTGTTTCATACCAAGAAGTTCAATTGTGCTTAACAACCGGTATTGCCCCACATGACATTATCTATACACCAAATGGAGTGTCTCTGACAGAAATTGAAGAAGTAGCTAAATTGGGAGTTCAAATTAATATTGATAACCTTTCAATATTAGAACAGTTTGGGCAGAAACATCCAAATATACCTGTTTGCGTTAGAATAAATCCACACATCATGGCGGGTGGTAATTCTAAAATTTCTGTTGGACATATAGATTCTAAATTCGGAATTTCAATTCACCAAGTACCGCATATTAAACGTGTTGTAGAAAACACAGGTATGAATATTAATGGAATCCACATGCACACAGGATCTGACATCTTAGATATTGATACTTTTTTACGGGCATCGGATATACTATTTGGTGTTGCTAAGCAATTTCAAAACATCGATTTTATCGATTTTGGAAGTGGATTTAAAGTACCCTACAAAGAAGGCGATATCTCTACAGATATCGAACAATTAGGTTTGCAGTTGTCAGAAAGATTTAACGAATTTTGTGCAGAGTATGGCAAAGACATTACTTTAATGTTTGAACCTGGTAAATTTTTAGTTTCTGAAGCAGGATCCTTTCTTGCAAAAGTAAATGTTGTTAAACAAACAACGTCAACGGTTTTTGCACATGTAGATTCAGGTTTTAACCACTTGGTAAGACCAATGATGTATGATTCTTATCATCATATTACAAACATATCTAATCCAACAGGAAGAGACCGCTATTATTCGGTTGTTGGGTACATTTG
>JAQXAP010000070.1 GCA_029252865.1 Polaribacter sp. | reverse complement strand
AACTCACTTTTTTGTTAAAAAAATAAGAAGAACTCAAACAAATCATTCAATCAGGAATAAAGTTGTTTACCGACTTAACATCATAATATTAAAATAATTTGATAGACTTTTAAAGCCATTAGATTATTTATTTAGAAAACAATACTTTCTCCTATTTTTATGTGCTCATAATTTTACTATTTTTGTTAGATGGACAAAAATTTTTCATTAGAAGATTTAGCTTCTATTGCAGCAGAAATCATTTCATCAGTAAAAAACAAAACGCTATTATTTTACGGAGAAATGGGGGTTGGAAAAACAACATTTATTAAAGAAATATGCCAGCAACTTGGAATTTTAGATAATATCTCCTCTCCTACCTTTTCATTAGTAAATGAATACCAAACATCAAAAAAAGAAAAAGTTTTCCACTTTGATTTCTACAGAATTGAAGAGGAAGAGGAGGCTTTAGATATTGGAATTGAAGAATATTTCGATTCTGACGCTTGGTGTTTGGTAGAATGGCCAGAAAACATAGAAAATTTACTACCTTTAGATGCTGCTCAAATACATTTGTCTATTTTAGATGATGAGCAACGCAATATCCAACTAAAATAACAAAACTATGAGTTCATTTTCTCCTTTTAGCAAAGAAGAGTTACTTCCGCAAGAAGAAATGTTAGAAATTAAAAAGCAAAAGAGGGAGTTATTTATTGGTTTACCTAAAGAAACTTATTTTAGCGAAAAACGTGTCTGTTTAACTCCAGATGCTGTTTCTGCCTTGTGTGCTCATGGACATAGAATTGTTGTAGAGACTGGTGCTGGTGATAATGCAAATTATTCGGATAAAGAATATTCAGAAGCGGGGGCAAAAATTTCTTATGACATTGAAGAAGCTTTTAAATGTAACATTGTTTTAAAAGTAGCTCCTCCATCAGAGAAAGAAATTGAGTACATGAATCCGCAAACAATTTTAATTTCTTCATTGCAATTAAAAACACAAAGTAAAAAATACTTTGAATGTTTAGCAAAAAAAAGAATTACAGCCGTTGCTTTCGATTATATCAAAGATGAACACGACACTTACCCTATTGTAAAATCATTAAGTGAAATTGCTGGAACAGCTTCTTTATTGATTGCAGCAGAATTAATGAGTGGAATTAATAAAGGAAATGGTTTGCTCTTGGGAAATATAGGTGGTGTCCCACCAACTAGTGTCGTTATATTTGGCGCTGGAACTGTAGGTGAGTATGCAGCTAGAACTGCTTTAGGTCTTGGCGCAAGAGTAAAAGTCTTTGACAACTCAATAAGTAAATTAAGAAAATTACAACATTCTTTAAATGCACCGATTTATACATCTACTTTACAACCAAAATCTGTTGCAAAAGCTCTAATGCGAGCAGATGTTGCTGTTGGAGCAATAAGGGGCAAAAACAGATCTCCTATTTGTGCTACTGAAAAAATGGTAGAAAAGATGAAAGAAGGTGCCGTAATTATTGACGTAAGCATCGACAGAGGTGGTTGTTTTGAAACATCAAATGTAACCACACATGAAACTCCAACGTTTATAAAGCATGGGGTAGTGCACTACTGCGTACCCAATATTCCTGCACGTTACGCAAGAACAGCTTCACTATCTATAAGAAATATTTTCACACCTTATTTATTAAATATTTCTGATGAAGGTGGATTTGAAAATGCCGCTCGTTTTAATAAGAGTTTACGAAACGGAATGTATTTTTATCACGGTATTCTCACAAATAAAACGGTTGCAGATTGGTTTGATATACCTTTTAGAGATATTAATTTATTAATATTATAAAGCTATTTTTGATACAAAAAAGTACATTTGCAATAAAATTTTACAATGCTCATTAAACGAATAGGATATTATTTAGTAGGCTTATCAATAGGTTGTGTTGGTGTTTATTTTTTCTGGCAAAAGAAAAAAGCAACATTCGATTACGGAATGGATGCAAGAACATTAAAATCTATTAGGATTAAAGATCGTATGTATTCTAAAGATGCTGAAAGTGCGATGTATAAATTTAACATTGACACTTTAAATATATCTACAATATTGTATACAGGTGATGTTGATTTCGGAAAAAGTAATCAAAGAAAAGAACCTTGCGCTGAATATTATATTACAGGTACAAAGGAATTAGAAAATGTTAGTTTACTGGTAAAACGCTGTGATTCTACTTCTACTATAGAGCAAGTTTTTATTGAATAAATATTATCGCCCTTATTAACAGACTATAAAACCTGTTATTTATCTTTTTAAAGAAATCTATTTATTGACTAAAGGATTTTTTAGATCAATATTTTAATGAAACCACTAAATTGAATTAAATTTATTACTTTTTGTTTTGGTGATAATGTTTTTCAATATCATTCACATTTTTGATAGTCTTTTTTACCCATTCGTAGTATAAATTATCTTTTTCTTCTGGTGATAATTGCCAATTTATATCAGATTCTCGCAATTTTGTCGTTAATTCTTGTAAAATAATTGCTGCGGCTACAGAAATATTTAAACTTTCTGTAAAACCAACCATTGGTATTTTTAAAAATCCATCGGCTTGCTCTTTTACATACTCAGAAACCCCTTCTGCCTCCACTCCAAATACAAATGCCGATTTCTTTAAAACATCAAAATCTTGTAATAAACAAGAATCATTATGAGGCGATGTTGCGATAATTTGATATCCATTTTCTCTTAAATTATCTAAACAAATCTTTGTGTTATTTCCATCAGATTTATACCGTTTAGATGTTATCCATTTTTGAGAACCTTTAGCAACATGTCTAGAAACTTTATTGGTGTATTTATTTTCAATCGCGTGTACATCTTGAACCCCGAAGATATCTGCAGTTCTTATTACAGCACTCGCATTATGAGGTTGAAAAATATCTTCTAAAACTACCGCAAAATGACGAGTTCTTTTTTCTAAAACCTTTTTAAAAAGACTTTTTCTATTATCGGTTAAAAAGCCTTCGAAATAATTTAGTAGTTTTTCATCAATCATAAATACAAACTTAAAATTATTATTTTTATCTTAAACATAGTTTACATAAAAATACTCGATCTTATTATCTCATGAAAAAAATAGTTTTTTTAACGGGTGCAGGAATTACCTTAATAAGTTTTAAGACACCAATTGACTAAAATATTCAAATATTTCTCCTTTTGAAATTGAACTTCCTTTCTCTATCAAATCAAAAATTTCAGGATTTCTCTCTGAATTATAAGGTTTTGTACCTTTAAAAATTTCGACAGAATTATCCATTGGATTTTGCATCAACCATTCAAAGCCTTTTTGTTCTAGCAAATTAATATCCCAAGTTATTTTAATTGCAATTCTATGAATTTCAGCTTTATCACATTTAAAAAGATTTACAGAGGTTTTAGAAAAATGCTCTACATACCCCGTCTTTGTTAAAACATCGTCCCACACTAAATCAGAAAAGACATTCATTTCTTCTTCTGCCACTTTAGGATTTTCTTCTTTTATTTGCTTCCATTCTTTTGCATCGATACTTTGTGCAGCCAAAAAACGTGCAAAATCTTCGTGTAAACTTTCAAATTGTTCTTTTGTAAGTTGTCTATATTTCATAATGTAGGAATTAAATTTAAAAATAAAAAAGCTCGTTATTTCTAACGAGCTTTGTATGATTTATTTGAAGATAATTACTTATCAGAAACTACTTCAAAAGTAATATCAGCAACAACCACTCTGTGTAATCTTACAGATGCATTGTATTTACCTAATCTTTTTACTGAACCACCGACAACCTTGATAAATTTCTTATCTAAATCGGTTCCTGCCTTTGCAAGTGCTGCAGCTAAATCGATGTTGTTTACAGAACCAAATAATTTATCTCCTGATCCAACTTTAGATGCAATTTTAATTTCATATCCTTTAATTGTCTCTGCTAATACATTTGCATCTTCAATTAATTTGGCCTCTTTATAAGCACGTTGCTTTAAGTTCTCTGCTAAAACTTTCTTTGCAGATGATGTCGCTAAAACTGCTTTTTTCGTAGGTATTAAAAAATTTCTACCGTAACCGTTTTTCACAGATACAACATCATCTTTAAATCCTAAATTTTCTACGTCTTGTCTTAATATTAATTCCATTTCCTACGTATTTATTATTTTAACAAATCTCCAACGTAAGGCATTAACGCCAAATGACGAGACCTTTTAATTGCCTGAGCAACTTTACGTTGATATTTTAATGAAGTTCCTGTTAAACGTCTTGGTAAAATTTTACCTTGTTCGTTTACTAAATACATTAAAAAGTCTGCATCTTTATAATCGATATACTTAATATCTTTCTTTTTAAATCTACAGTATTTTGCTTCTTTTTTAGTGTCTATATCTAACGGCGTTAAATATCTAACGTCAGCAGATTTACCACCTTTTGCTTGTTGTTCTATTGATGCCATTTCTTATTTTTTTGTAGATTTAACACGTTCAGTTCTAATTTTTGCCCAAGCAGCTGCATGTTTGTC
>JAQXAP010000069.1 GCA_029252865.1 Polaribacter sp. | reverse complement strand
AAATAAACCTAAATTAAATCTTCCGATTGAAAATTCATTAAACAAACCTCCAAAAAACTTTGGTTGTGTATTTGCAATTATAACTTGATCCTCGTCATTGATAACACCATCGCCATTTTGGTCTTTATATCTTAAATCTCCATAAAAAGCAGGTATGGTTGTTGTTCTTCTTAAACTACCTGGTAAATACTCTGAATTTTCATTTAAAACAGGATAGCCATTTTCATAGATTGGATTTCCATCTGTGTCCGATTGAAAATCATCATAAGTAAAGACACCATTTGTTTCATAACCATACCAACCGCCTAAGGATTCTCCTACCCTCATAATTCCTGTCTGACGATTTCCTGTGAACTGATCTCCAAATAATTGTTGATTTACGCCACCCAGAGATAACACTTTATTTGTATTTGAAGATAAGGTAAAATTAGTCGTCCATTGAAAATCATCTTTATCTATGTTAACCGTATTTAGGGTAAACTCCAATCCCTTATTTTCTAAGTTTCCAATATTTGTTAATCGAGAACTAAAACCAGAAGACATGGGTATAGGTTGTTTTAAAAGCATATCTTCTGTACGCTTATAATAAGCATCTACACTCAACTTCACTCTACCATCAAATAATCCTAAGTCTATACCAGCGTCATATTGGTCTGTAAATTCCCAAACCAAATCTGGATTTTCTAATTGAGATGTTGACACCCCAGCCGCAGCCAAATCATTTAAAACATAATTAGATGGATCTAGCTCTGCATAAGGACCATATGTTGGTATACTTTGGTTACCTGTTTGTCCGTAACTTAACCTTAGCTTTAAATTAGAAATAGTCTTTGATTTTTTTAAGAATTTTTCTCTACTCACATTCCAAGAAAATGCTGCTGCAGGGAAATACCCCCATTTATTCTGGATAAATTTAGAGGTACCATCTGCCCTTAAAGACAAAGTTAAGTTGTACTTATTACTGAAACCATAATTTATTCTTCCTAAATATGATTTCAACACATTAATCTGAGTGGTTGTAATTGTTGGTCTTGGCTCTAAACCATACTGTAAAGCTTCAAAACCTAAAGTTTCTATCTCAAAATTTGTAGAATACATGTACTCATTTTCCTTCTCAGTATAATTTTGAGTAAAAGCAGCCAAGGCTGTTAATCTATGTTTCCCAAAATTATTAGAATAGGTTAGCATGTTTTGATTGTTCCATCCTAATATTTGGTAATGGTATTTTGTTCCTACACCGTTTTCTCTATTACCCCTACCAAATTTTTTAGAAAAATATCTTTCAGCTTTACCGTCTTGCATTCTTCCTCCAATACGAACTGAAGCTTTTAAGTTGGGTACTACTTCATAAGTCAACAAAGTATTTCCTAAAAAATCAGTCGTATTGTTATCGTTTTTGTTAATTTGATCTTGTGTAATTGGATCTACCCAAATACCACCATTTTCTACTTCATCATCCTCAAAAATACCCGGTCCTCTGTCTGGTCTTCTTGTAAAGACTCTTAAAACAGCCCCCATGTTACGTTGATTAAAATTACCTCCCGTAGAAGGCCCTCTTTTCTTAACAAAACTTGGCGCCAAAACCGTCTTAATACTAAATTTATCTGAAAGAGTATTTTTTAAATTAACGTTTAAATTATACCTCTTAAATGTGGAGTTTCTAATTGCACCTCCATTTTCCAAATAACTTCCTCTTATGTTGTACAACATTTTTTCATCACCACCAGAGAAACCAATTGCATATTTTTTTATAACACCAACTCTGTAATATTCTTTTTGCCAATCGGTGCTTCCCATTGAATTAAAATCAGCTTGCCATTCAGATGGTAATTTCTCTATAATTCCATCTGAGGTTAAAGGATCTGTAATAGTTTCTTTACCCCAATTCCAAACACCATCATTAAAATTACCTATATTATAATAATTTCGTTTTATATGCCAAGCTCCCCATTCTGAAACATCCATTAAATTGACCAGTCTATTTTTTGGGACTACACTAACAGAGGTACTCGCTTCTATAGATATTGTAGATTTACCTATCTTACCTCTTTTGGTTGTAATAATAATTACACCATTTGCACCTCTAGAACCATAAATAGCAGCCGCTGAAGCATCTTTTAAAACTTCTATAGATTCGATATTCGATGGGTCTAAATTTGATAACGGAGAACTCTCTGTAGCCGACATATCATCTTCAGGTCCATTAGCAATACCATAATCTGCTTCTATTGGAATACCGTCTATTACGTATAAAGGTTCATTTGATGCGTTAATAGATGTACCTCCTCGAATACGAATTCTCATACCTGCACCCGGTGTTCCATCTGTTGATATAGTATTTAACCCAGCTACTCTACCCGCTAAAGCTTCCTCTATGGTTGTATTTGTCGTTTTTTCTACATCGGCAGCTTTCACTTGAGAAATTGACCCAGTAACATCTTTAATTTTTTGCGTTCCGTAACCAACAACTACAATCTCCTCCAACAAATTGTCATCTGACTTTAAGACTACTTTTATAATTTCTTGCCCCAGGTAAGCAACCAATTGAGTTTTAAACCCTAAATAAGAAACAGAAATAGTTTTTGCATCTGCAGGAACACTAATCGCAAAATTTCCATCAAAATCGGTAACTACACCTTTAGAAGATCCTGTAACGACAATACTTGCTTCCGGCAAAGGCTGTCCGTCATCTGAGAAAACAACACCCTTTAAGATATTTGTTTGCGCATTTAAAAGCTGAAAAGCACTTGCAAAAAATAGAGCACAAAACAAAAAACTTTTAAGAGCCATTTGTCTAAAAATTATTTTTTTCATTAGTTAATTATTTTAAGTTTTAAAGTTATTGTTTTTTATATCTGTAATGTATTCCGTAAAACTATTAGTAAATAAAATTCTGTTTGGGACGAAATGAAACAATTAATGACACATTTAGCACATTATGAACTTTAAAAAATCACCTAACACTCTATATAAGAGTATTTTATTTGTGTTTTACCATTAGCTCTAATGCCCTAAAATTCCTATTCTAGAAAAATTAATATCAGTAAAGCCTTTGATACCAATTAACACTATCTTATCATTAAAAATAAATTTACCATCTTCAGAATATTGACCAAAAACGTCTAAAGAATCCTTAATCCATTTATTTCCTTGAAATACATGATTGGTAATTTTTTTTGTTCTACCGTTTTGCTTGAAATTATATGACGCCATTTCAAAAACTCCGGTTTCTCCACTTAATTTAAAAGCACCCTTTACACCTTTTGCAACCCCATTAAAATTTGGCACATACTTCTCTGAAGTAAAGACATATGCATTATTTTTAAAAGTAGTAGACTGATATCTTAATTGAAACCAATTTAACCAATTCGAAGTTAACGCATCTCTATTTAAATGCGCTTTAACCCCTTTTAAATCATAAAAATTTATTTGTGACTTCTTATTTTTGGGAGATGATATCGATTTTATATTTTTATTTTCTACGTGTTTTTTAATAACATAAGGTGAATTATATAATTTATGAAGAAAATCCTTTAGCTCTGGATAATGACTCACATACTTTGCATAAAGCGGTGAGCCTAGTTTAAATAATTCTGCATCCTGATACCATAAATGTAAATAATTAGTGGTGTTCGGCGCTTTAACAATATGTGATCCTGTTTTATAAGCGTACGGACAATCTATTGCTATATTATTTTCGACTATATTTTGCCCTCCTCCGTGAATATAGACAGCACCATTTTTTGATCCCTTGGTACTATTACCTACATTGTAAAATACATTACCAAACACACTATTACCCATGGTATAGTTGTCTAAATAAGCTCCATTTGTGGCAATATTCTCAAAA
Source organism: Polaribacter sp. (assembly GCA_029252865.1). Lineage (GTDB taxonomy): Bacteria > Bacteroidota > Bacteroidia > Flavobacteriales > Flavobacteriaceae > Polaribacter. Next base: position 5,222 of record JAQXAP010000069.1, on the reverse strand, counting down.
TAATTTTGACGTATTTGATTTCCTCTATTGTAAAATTGTCCTCCAGTTGCTAAATATAAGGCTCCTCCATCAAAATGATGATACTCTGGTAAATCATGCATGTAATTATTCTCTGCAATACAATCATTTGCGAATTTCATTTTTATTGCAAAATGAGGAGTATTATATATTTCATTGTTTCTAGCGATATTACCACAACCTGCTAACGTGATACCTGGCACTTGAGATTTTTGATCAAATGCGATATTATGAATATTGTTATTTGATGCAACATTGTTTTCCTTTTTTAACTTAAAACTTTTTACATCTTTCCCTAATTTCACTCCACCAGCACCCAGATTATAAATATGGCAATTATTTACTCTAGAATTAAAAGGACCCTGAACTAAAACCCCCCATTGATTAAAGTTTCTGATTGTACAACTTTCTACAACTACATTATTACTTTGAGTAATCACTTTTTTCCATCTTGCATCATTAATTATATTAATTCCATTTCCTCTACCAGACTCAAGAACCAAACCTTCAATTCTAACATTTGAAGCCCCTTTTATGTTAATCATATCTCCATTTAAAGTAGAAAGGGTAATCGTTTTTCCTTTTATGTCATCAGGTAGATAAAAATAAAGTAACATTTTTTCTCGATCAATAAAATACTCTCCTGGAGCATCTAACTCTTCCGGCACATTTTCAAAATGAAAATGTGTTACTTTCCTAAAGAAACCCAAAGACCTATTTGCCCCTGTTGCTAGGGTAATATTCCTTTTATCAATTTTCTTCACTTTTGTATACTCCCATTCCCAAGAAGCAGAAAGAACACCGTCTAACCAAATTTTCTCTTTGTTTTTTTTATAAAACTCCCAGGAGGCAGCATGATCGAAAGCTACTGTAAAAGTACCTCCACTATTCTCCAGGTAGTCCTTATTTTTAAACCACATGTTTGGCTTTTTCTTTCCCTTATCAGTAATACTCAAAAGAGAAACAGCTCCTTTAATATTTACATCACTAAACTTCCCTTTAAATTGATTTACATTATCGTAATACTCATTATCTTCATTTAAATTAGGCCATCTAGATAAATGCATTCTTTCTCCATCTACCCACAACATAGCTGGTGTTGTAAAATTTGGATTCTTCTCAAAACCATAACCGTGTTTAAAGAAAGAACCTAATTCAGTTCTTTTAATTCCTGCTTTTTTTAAATCGAAAACTTTAATTTTACTCTCGGCTTTTTTATCGGTAAGATTAAAACCAGCTTTATTTGCATTGAATGATTGAAATTCATTTAACGCGAGAATATCACCTCCAAAAAAATGTACTTTATCTGGATTTTCTGCTCTTATAACAAGTGGATTTTGAAAAGTACCATTTAAATTTTTATCTATTTCTATTGTTTTGTCAATCTTATAGTAACCATCTTTAATGATTATTTCTATTCCATTGGAAGGATACCCTTCTTTTAAAACTTTTTTAGAAATGACATCTAGAGCCTTATAAATATCAGAAAATGTATTACCTCCATTCTTTTCTTTAGCGACAAAATACTTTTCTTGTGCACTAAAATTTACACAATAAACTACTAATACAATTAGCAATAATTGTTTTTTAAGAACACTCTTACCCATAAATGTTTTTTTTTATTATTTAATATTAGATAATTTAAAACCAAAAACAAATTGTGATTTTAAGTCTCTAATACCAATTGATGAAACATCAATTTTAATTCCCTTATTCGTCTTAACATAAGGCAATTCTTTATCACACCCCATTAAAGTTACTATTGTTTTAGAGGTAGGAACGACATCATTTATAACAATTGAGGATGTTTTAGGCCATTCTGGCGAAAATGCATAAAGATTATCTTCTTTCTGCGAGAACCAAAATTCTTTTACAGCATCGCCCTCTTTTGGATCTATTGTCATTTGATAAATCGGAAAACCTGCATGAAAGTCACTTTTTGAAAATACAGGCTTAGCACCTTCACTCCATTGCGCATCTTTAATCCATTGTTTTGTATCATAAATTCCTTCTCCGTAAACATTTAACCAATTTCCAATTTCTAACAATCTTTCTTGCATGATAACCGGAATAGTTCCATCTGCATTCGGTCCAATATTTAGCAATAAATTACCTCCACGACTTACAATATCCATTAACATAAATATTAATTCTTTTTCGGTTCTATAATCATCAATATTCTCTATTCTATTGATACCGAAAGACATACCGATCCCTCTATTCTCCTCCCATGGTTTAGTACCATCAGAAAAACCAGAACCATATTCTGTAGTGTAATAATTTCCATGCTCTCCTCTTACTTTTCCCCAACGATCATTAATAACTAACTCATCTTTATTAGGCGCATTGTTATATGCCCAACTTAAAAGTGGTAATGTTTGCCATTTTTTGTAATCCATCCACCAATCTCCGTCAGAAAACAACAAAGCAGGTTCGTAATCGTTTACCAATTGTTTTACTTGAGGATACATTACTTCATGAATGTATTTATCTAAACCTGCTTCCGCAGCAGCCACTTCTTGTTTAGAATATTTACTTTTCTTACTTCCTTTTGCCTTGGTATCTACCGATAGACTACCTGAACTTAGAATTTTTTGTTGTCTTTTTGTCCAATATGGATTGTACCAATCCCAAATAGAATAATACATACCCATTTTTATACCTTCTGCACGAACTGCTTTTGTTAAGTCTCCTGCAAGATCTCTTTTAGGACCCGATACTACTGAATTCCATGGCATATCATAACTTATCGAAGCCTCTTTACTTGGATACAAACAATACCCATCATGATGTTTAGATGTTAAAACAACATATTTTGCACCAGATCTTTTAAATACAGATGCCCATTCTTCTGGATTAAATAATTCAGCCTTAAAGTCATCTTTAAATTCTGGATATTTAAAGTCTTTACCGTATTGTTCATTATGAAATTTAGTAATTGCTTCGTGGCGTTCTCTTCTATGTTTCTTTGGAGTATTAGGGTCTTCATTAAGTGCATTCCAATACCATTCTGCATAAGTCCCTTTATTAGTATAACCCGGCACAGAGTATAAACCCCAATGAATAAATATACCGAATTTAGCATCACTAAACCATGCAGGCGTCTCTCTTTTGTCGAGAGAATCCCAAGTTGGCTCGTATTTTTCTTGAGAAAAACCATGTGAAGAACATAATAACACTAACAATAATAGAAGTTTAATTTTCATAATATATGATTTAAAATTTATTCTAGATGTAAAATTAAAACTTAAACTAAAAAGGGGCTCTATGTATTTCTCACAAAAAATAACAACTATGTAACAAACTAACCACTAAATCTCGGAGAAATTATAACAATACAATAAAAACCAACATCTTAGCAAATCTTAAACCAGTATTAAACAAGGACGTATCGATAGAGTTTTTTTTACCTAGAAAAGTTGTAATAAAACCATTATCCATAAATGAATCGAACATAAAAAACCTCCTCTAAATGTTCTTATTTTTGGACCTATTATATCTGTCTTAGAGCCAATCATAATTTTAACAAATTAAAATAAACCACTCCCAAAACACTCTCCTTTTTTAGAGCAATTTCTTTTTCTGAACTCTTAACCTGATTTTGATTTAAATAATCTAAAATCTATTACTTACAAGAAACTGCAAAAGTCAGAATAAACACAAAGAAAAGATTAGGTAGACTTCTTGTTTTATTCATTTATTTTAAATTTTATCAGAGGATCCCCTCACAATTAATTGAGCATCAATTATTACTTTACTCACCCCTTCTTCCTGAGACGGATTTTTAATTCTTTCTAAAAATAGTTCAGCTGCTTTTTTCCCAATTTGCTCACTATGCTGGTTAATGGTAGAAATTGGAGGACTAACATAAGACGTAAAAGATTCGTTTGAAAAACCAACTAAAGCAATCTCTTGCGGAACCTTTACCCCATTCTCTAACAAAACTTGTAAAGCACCTAAAGCTGCAAAATCTCCTGCTGCATATACAGCATCAGGTCTTTCTGACAGCTCAAGAAACTGTTTCATAACTCTTCTACCATCCTCAATTCTTAGATTACTTTCAATAATTAATCTTTCGTTTAATTTTAAATTATTTTTTTTCAAGGCGTCTCTATATCCCATCATACGATGTTTGTATATACGTTTATGACTAAAGCCCGAAATATGTGCTATTTTTTTACATCCTCGCTCCACTAAATGATCAATAATTATATGACTACTGTTATAATCATCTATTCCAACATAATCAACTTCTAAATCATCTCCACCTCTATCGAACAAAATCAAGGGTATTCCTTTCTCTTTTATTTTTCTATAATAATCTAACTCTATTGTTTCATTTGCTATTGACGCAATAATGCCATCGACCTGAGTAAACAACAATGAATCAATATTATTACACTCTTTCTCATAAGACTCATAGGATAACGCGATAATAATATTATACCCCTCTTTATTCAAAACTTTCTCGATATTTTCAACAACTGAAGAAAAAAAAGCACTATTATTTCTGGGAATTATAACACCAACTAAATAACTTTTACCACTTCTTAATGCATTTGCTAACTGATTGGGTTGATACCCTAATTTTTCAGCCATCTGCTGCACAGCAACCCTAGTTTTATAGCTAATTCTTGAATTGTTATTTAAAGCTCTAGAAACAGTTGAAGGAGAGACCCCTAAAACATTTGCAATATCTTTTATACTAGTTTTCTTCGAGGTTTTCATTTTTTTTATATATTTGCGCAAACGTTTGTACAAATATAGTTTGTTTTTTATAATTATTACTGTTTTTTAATAAAGATAGAAACTAGATCTATCTGATAAGATTAAACAAATCAATTTAAAAAACTATTTTTTTTACAACTAGCGCAAACGTTTGCATTTTTAAAATTAAAGATTAAAACATAAAAAAATACAACAATGAAGTATATAGTTTGTGAAAAGCCAGGAGAATTTATTTTAAAAGAAAAAGAGGCTCCAATAAGAAAGGAAGGAGAAGCGTTACTTCAAATTAACAAAGTTGGAATTTGCGGTACCGATTTACATGCTTATGCAGGTAACCAAGCATTTTTTACTTATCCCAGAATTTTAGGGCATGAATTGGCATCTGAAGTTTTGGAAATTGGAGAAAATGATAGAGGAATTAAAGCCGGAGACAAAGTAGTTGTAATGCCTTATATAAGCGATCCAAATAGTGTTGC
>JAQXAP010000064.1 GCA_029252865.1 Polaribacter sp. | reverse complement strand
AGTAAAGTGTATATAGATAGACGTATTTTCATTTTAATAAATTTGCACATCAAAAATACAATATTCAAATATTTTATCTATTGTTATAAAATAAAATGAGGAAAGTCTATTTACATATTTCCAAGTTATCCTGCAGAAATCCAGAAAGACAGTGTGTTTATATGTTTTGATGACACCAGTATAAAATATCAAGAAATAATAAAAGTCTGACTGTGAAGTCGGACTTTTATTATTTTGAAAAAATCTTATGCTGAATTATTATTTTAAAACAGAAAACTCAATGTAAGAATCTGTGAAAACAGTATGTGTTTGTGTTTTAAAATCTTTTTCATCCGCTTTATAAATATTGCTAACATACGTTTGAGGATTTAGATCTATTAGTGGAAACCAGGTACTCTGAACTTGTATTTGTATTTTATGACCTTTTTTAAAGGTGTGAAAAACATCTTGTAATTTTATATTAATTGCTGTTTTTTTGTTAGCAGTAAAAGGTTCTGGCTTTTCAAAACTATTTCTAAAACGTCCACGTAAAACTTCACTTCTAACCATGAGATGGTAGTTACTCATTTTTAAATGATCTTGTATTTCATCGTTGTTTTCTTCGGCATTCCCAGGATGAACATCTATAACTTTTACAATCCAATCTGCAGCAGTTCCTGTAGTTGCAACTTTTAGTTTTGCTAAAATATCTCCAGACAAAGTATAGTTTTCAGTTAAAACAGGTGTTTGAAAAACCAAAACGTCTGGTCTTCTTGCAGCAAAACGCTGATCATCTGTCATATATTTTCTTGGCGTAAAAACGGTTTTAATATCTTCGGAATACGGAACCGGATGTTTAATATCACTAATAAATTTAATTTCACGTGTAAATTTATCATCTTGTTTTTTTGCTAAACTTTGATTCTTATTCAAAAACCAATTTTCTTTTACTACATTTTTAGGAGGCCAAGAATCATAGGATTTCCATTCTTTCTCGCCAGAATCAAAAACATAGGCTTCAGGTAAACCAGAATTTTTATCTCCTTTTCCTTTCAAGAAATGATTAAAAAATTTAGTTTCAATGTCTTTTTGAAATTTCAATGAAATAGAATCTCCAAAATAATAATTTCCAACAGAATTTTTCACGGTATTGCTTGCCCATTTCCCATGATCCCAAGGGCCAAAAACTAAGGTATTGTAGTTGTTTTTTCCGTGTTTTTCGATTTCTTTATAGGTTTCTAAAGGTCCGTATAAATCTTCAGCATCAAACCAACCGCCAACAATCATTGTTGCCACAGTGCTTGGCACTTTATTTAGGTGTTGAATAATTCCCTTGCTTTTCCAATTTTCATCATAATTAGGGTGTTCTACAATTTCTTTCCAGAAAAAATCATCAATTCCATCTTTGTCTTTAGCTGTTTTTGCATCTAGTTTATTGTATTTAAAATACTCGTTTAAATTTTTTAGAGGACCTTTGTCAAGGAAAAATTGATACTGATCTTTAGAGTCTATCTTGGGAAATGTATACCAAGCAGAATTTGTAGGTTTATCTTTATATGTGCCGAATAAGGAAATTGCTCTAAAATAACTTAATAAGAAAGCTCCATTATGATGAAAATCATCAAAGAAAAAATCGCCAATACAAGCTTGCGGAGAAGCTGCCTTTAAAGCAGGGTGAGCATCAATTGCAGAGACAGTTGCATAATGACCAGGATAAGAAATTCCCCATGTACCAACCTTTCCATTATTATTTTCTATGTTTTTTACCAGCCAGTCAATAGTATCATAAGTATCTGAAACTTCATCAGATTGATTTCTTTTTTTATTAGGAATATAAGCACGCATATTGTCGTAGACGCCTTCACTCATCCAACGACCGCGAACATCTTGATATACTATAATATAGCCCTCCTTCATTAAATGAACATTTGGGCCAATTTTGGTTTTCATTCCATTTCCATAGGGCCTCGAACTGTAAGGTGTTCTTTGCATTAAAATAGGGTATTCTTTACTAGTGTCTTTAGGAGAATAAATGGTTGTGTGCAGTTTAACACCATCCCTCATTACAATTTCTACTTCTTTTTTTGAGTAATTTTCAGTTACATAGGAATCTTTTTCAATTATTTTTTCTTTTGGTGTTTTCGTACAATTTGTGATTATATAAAAAGTAAAAAGAAGTATTATATATTTTTTCATGTGAGATTTGGTTTATTTTGATGTTAAAATTACAAAACAAAATGATGTCAGTAAAAAAATGAATAAACAAAATGGATTTCATCATTTCTATTCTTTGATATTACAAGTTTACGAAGTAATCTCGTGAACTAGAACGAATATTTAAATAACCAGATTAGGCAATAGTATATGCTTTACTTATTTAAAAATGACATTCTGTATTTAGGCGATTCAATACTAGTTTAAGAGAGAAAGAGTGGGATAGCTTCTAAAAAAAGTATTTTATTCAATTAAAATTGGTGTATTTTTGCAAAGTATGGAAGGCGCAAAGAAACATCAGTTATCAGATTGGTTACCAACTACAAATAAGGAAGTTAAGATTCGTGGTTGGGAACAATTGGATGTGATTTTATTTAGTGGAGATGCTTATGTAGATCACCCGTCATTTGGACCAGCGGTAATTGGTCGTATTTTAGAGAGTTATGGTTTGCGGGTAGCAATTGTTCCTCAACCAAGTGTAAATGATAATTTACAAGATTTTGAGAAATTAGGGAAACCTCGTCTGTTTTTTGGGGCAACCGGTGGTTGTATGGATCCGATGGTTTCTAATTATACGGCGAGTAAAAAAAGAAGAGATAAAGATGCTTATACTCCAAATGGTGATAAAGGTTTTAGACCAGATTATGCAACTTCTGTCTATTCAAAAATATTGAAAGAAAAGTTTCCTGACGTGCCTGTTTTAATTGGAGGTATTGAGGCTTCTTTAAGACGAGTAACACACTATGATTATTGGTCAGATAAATTGCTGCCATCTATTTTAGAAACTTCTAAAGCTGATATGTTAGTTTATGGTATGGGAGAACAACCTTTGCGAGAAATTGTAACATTATTGCAAAAAGGGGTTCCATTTTCGAGCTTAAGAAATATTAAACAAACAGCTGTTTTTATTGATCAAAAGGAAGAAAAATTACCCGTTGTCAATGGTTGGGAAGATGTAACAATAAACTCTCATGATGCATGTTTAAAAGATAAAAAAACATTCGCATCTAATTTTAAAGTTATTGAGCAGGAATCGAATAAATTAAAAGCGCGAAGAATTTTACAAGATGTTCAAGGAAAAACATTGGTTATAAACCCACCTTTCCCCACAATGACTGAAAAAGAAATTGATGGATCTTTTGACTTGCCTTTTACTCGTTTACCACATCCAAAATATGATAAACGTGGACCTATACCTGCGTTTGAAATGATTAAGTTTTCAATCAATATTCACCGAGGGTGTTTTGGAGGATGCAGTTTCTGTACTATTTCTGCGCATCAAGGAAAGTTTATTGCAAGTCGTAGTCAAGAGTCTGTTTTAAAGGAAATTGATAAAGTGGCAAATATGCCAGATTTTAAGGGGTATTTATCTGATATTGGTGGGCCTTCAGCTAACATGTATCAGATGAAAGGAAAGATTCAATCTATCTGTGATAAATGTGTTGCGCCCAGTTGTATTTCGCCTGTAGTTTGTTCTAATTTAGATACGTCTCATAAGCCTTTAACGGAATTATATCAAGCAGTAGATAAACATCCAAAGATTAAAAAATCTTTTATTGGAAGCGGAATTAGACATGATATGTTGGTTCCTGAATTCAATAAAAATGCTGATCCAAAAGAATTAGATGCTTATACTGAAGAGGTTATGACAAAACACGTTTCTGGACGGTTAAAAGTTGCTCCAGAACATACTTCTGATCCTGTTTTAAAATTGATGCGTAAACCATCTTTTAAATATTTTCACAAGTTTAAGGAGCGTTTTGATAAAATCAATGTAAAGAAAAAATTAAATCTACAGTTAATCCCTTATTTTATTTCGAGTCACCCGGCAAGTGAAGTAGAAGACATGGCAAATTTGGCAGCAGAGACCAAGGATATGGGCTTTCAGTTGGAGCAAGTGCAAGGTTTTACTCCAACGCCTATGACTGTTGCAACGGTTATTTATTACTCAGGGTTTCATCCTTACACTTTAAAACCAACTAAAACTCCGAAAACTAAAAAAGAACGTGAAGACCAACATAAGTTTTTCTTTTGGTACAAAAAGGAAAATAAAGATTGGATTAAAAATACATTAAATAAAGTTGGAAGACAGGACTTATTGATGAAGTTGTTGCCAGAAAATAATTCTTGGAAAAAGAACAAAAATGCGAAAAAAGTAAAGAATACTTTTGATGATGCTGTTCCTTTTAATAAAAGAAAGAAAAAAGTAAGAAGAACTGCTTCGAGCAAAAAAAGGAGGAGATAGTTTTGATTACTAAAATAAAAGTTCAAAAAAAAATCATTGTTGCAAAACAATGATTTTTTTTTGAATTAAAAATTCTGTTATCTTTTTAAAATTAGAGCTAAACCAAGAGATTTCAAAACTCACTTTATATATGACAACTAAAATATTAATATGATATATCTTTTTTATTTCGATGTTTCCCTCTCGGGCCATCTCCTTCATAAAGTACAATTTTAGAGTGTAATAAATGAGCCGCTTCTGCCGAGTCCTTTACTTTGGAAGCACTTCGTTCTAACATTTCAGATTCAAAGGCAGTTAATACACTTTTTTGTATTCCTATTTCTTTCCATTGAGATAATGGATTACATCCTCTAGCTATTTCTCGAGCTAGTGACAACGCGTCTAGCAGTGCTTGATTAGCACCTTGTCCTTTAAATGGGCTCATCGGGTGAGCTGCATCTCCTATTAGTGTTGTTTTTGTTCCTTTTTTTAATAAATCAGGTGTTAATAACTTTCTATCATATACAGGATAACCAGAAATTTGATTTTCTGGAGTAGCTTCTAAAATCTGAGGGATAGGATTGTGCCATTGAGTTCTTTTACATGCTTCTTCTTTTAATGCTTTGACTCCTTTAGCACTCAGTTCTTTTGCCTTTTTTTCTGATAAAGGAAAGCTCAGTTGCCACATTATAGTCTTTGAGTCATAAGGCATCATATAGATTCGCTCATTTCCATTTGCAGTTTGAAATACAGTAGCAGAATCTAACAAAGATCTCTCGATATTTTTTAGATTATCTAAAGGACAAATTCCTAAAATTACAATACATCCTAAATAACGAAGAGGAGTAATATCTTCTCCAATTATAAGTTTTCTAACTGTACTACGAATCCCATCTGCTCCTACAACTAAGTCTACTTTTGTACTTTTAATTTCGTTATTTACTTGAAAATTTAACTTTACACCTTTTTCAGATTCTTTAAAATCTAATAATCGATGTCCCCATTTTATAGATTTATGTCCATTAAGTTGTTCTAATAACACCAAGCGTAAAGATTGTCTTGCAATGTGTACATTTTTCCGTTTAGGTGATGTTTTAGAATCTGATCTTCCCCATTTTCTGATTCCCCATTCTCCAATCACTTTTCCATCGGTATTATGAACCAAGTGTCTGGTTGAAGTTATTCCTTCTTTTAAGGATAAAATACCAAATCCACTAAGTGCTTTACTCGCTTGTTGTAAAGTAAGTCCATAACCTTGTGATCTAGATTCAAAGTCAATATCTCTCTCATAAAGCGTGAAGGGAATTCCACGATGTAAACAAGCAACGGCAAGTGCAGTTCCGCCAATTCCGCCGCCAATAATGGCAACATGTGGGTAGTTTTCTTTATCGGGTAATGGGTTGTTTTTGGCGCTAACTAAACCAGATCCGTTACATTCTGTGCAAATGTATATTTGTGCTTTAGGAGGATTAGGAATTTCTCCTCCGCAATTTGTTTTTTTATATTGTTTTACAGCAGCTTGATAGTTGAGTCTTGTTTTTTTTCGAATTGTCTTTTTTCTTTTGGCATTTCCTTTGCAGCTTTTGCAAATACCCCAGTTTCGATAATTATCTCCTGACTTTTCCACCTAACTTATCTTAATTGTGTTTTTAGTTTAATAAAAGTTAAATTACTTTTTTACGGCAATCATCATATGAGGGCTAAAAGGCAATAAATATTCATCATTTTGTGTGAGATGTTGTAGAGCTTTTAATGTTTTAGATTTTTTATTATCTAACATGTTTGCAAAATATTCGTTGTCTAACCATATTATACCTTCAACAGCAAAAAGATTCATAAAGTTAAGGTTTTGCTCTAAAAATTCCGATTTTAATCCTTTTGGTTTATGGTAAAAAGCATCTGCTAGTAAAAAAGGAAAGTCTTTTGGCGCATCATGGATTCCTGTTGTAAGTTCTTTTTTACACATTTTAAAGAATGAGTTCGCGTGAATCATTCCGTTCATTAAACCAACTAAAGTAGAGGCGGTTGCGTTAATTGCGAAGCCTAAAATAATTCCACCTTTTTTAACTACTCTTTTTGCTTCAATAATCGCAGCTACTCTGTCTTCTTTTTTTTGCAAATGATACAAAGGTCCGTGCAGAATTACCAGGTCGGCAGAGTTGTCTTTAATAGGTAGCTTTTTTGCTTCACCAACAATAACAGAAAAAGGTTTTTTTAGCTTTTTAGATCTTTTTTCTGCAAGTTTAATATGTTTTAAAACAGGTTCTATTAAATGAACGGTATGGTTTTTTTTTGCTAACCATTCAGAATATTTTCCTGTTCCTCCACCAACATCAATAATTGTGCTATTCGGTTTAGCAATATGTTGTTCTATCAATTCTTTTACACGTTCAAATTCAAAAATCCCCATTCCTTTTTCAAGTCTAGTTTCTTCTGAAGCTTTGTTGTAAAAACTGTCTAATTCTTTACTGATAAGTTGTCTGTTTTTCACTTTAAGTATTTAAAAAGCTAAAAGTACTTAATTAAAAGTTATAAAATATTTTTGGGGAAACAGCAATGAAAAAAAGCTCATAAACTTAATAAGGTTTATTCAACCTAAAATGCTTGCCAGGTGTTTTTTTAAGATTAGATTATAGAATTTATCTGATTAATCTTAATTATTTCTGATCTTTTTTAAATCCGTAGAGGTTTTGATTCATAAAATCAGTTGGAAATTTGTCATCATCCTTAAAGCCAATTTCAATATTTCCACTATCTTCAGGGATGTAATTTGTTTTAAAAATATAATCCCAAAGACTTAGGCTAATTCCATAATTTATTCCCTTTTTTCCTTTTGGGATTGCATGTGCATGATGATATAAATGCATAACTGGATTATTTATTACATATTTAAAGATTCCCCAAGTAATTTTAATGTTAGCATGATTAAAGTGTCCAATTGCAATAGTTATAAAGTGAACGATATAAGCTTGTTCTGGTTCAAAACCACCAATAATCATCACTCCAAAAGTTTTTAGAGGTTTGTACAAGATATTTTCCATCCAATGGTATCTTAAATGTGCCGCAAAGCCCATCTCTTTTACGCTATGATGTACTTTGTGGAATTTCCATAAAAAATTGTATTTGTGTAATAATACATGTGTAAACCACTGTAAAAAATCAAGAACTATAAAGAAAACAAGCAATTGTAACCAAGTAGCCCAGCTCGCTGTATTTATTAGCGATAAACTTTTTGTAGTGATATCAAAGTTGCTAAATAGTAATTCTAAGGCTTCATAAACGCCACTAATTACAATAGCGAAAATAAAGAAATTGGAAAACATGTATAATGCATCTAACCAGAAATCTCTTCTAAAAATTGATTGGTTTTTTCTCCAAGGGAAAGTAATTTCTAATCCCCAAATAAAAAGAGAAATGATGGTAAGCCCCCAAAAATAATTTGTGTGCCAAGGCACTTCAAAAATTATCGATTTCCATGTCCAATCTATTGTTCCGTTAAAAGCATTGATAAATGCATTTAAGTATTTTTCCATTTTGCTTTATTTTATGCTTACCAAAATGTTTAAAAACGATGGATCTTTTTTCATGTTCTGAACTAATTAAAACTTATTTAGTTTAAGTGAATAGTTGTATCGGAATGCCAAGCATTTAGTTTTGCATCCCGTTAATCGTTTCATTGTAAAGTCAAGCACGTAATATGTTTCATGTTATTACTTCTGCGGAATAGCAATTCTTTGTTGAACTTTGTTTAAGCTAACGCTATTATTTTGTATTGTTGTTATACTATAAATTTTAGAATGTTCAAATTTACATTAATTTATATAAATAAAAATAACGGAAGTTTTTATAAATTATTTTAAACTTTGCAACAGTCTTAAAATCAAATATTAATTACAAACCTTACAGTCTCCTTTTTCTTGAATTTCGCCAACCAATTTTCCTTCTTTATTAAGAACAAAACCGCAGCAATCCATAAAACCTTTCGCGATTAATTTTCGTGCTCGTTGAATTTGAGATTTTGTTGTTGATAAACTTTGGTTTAATCGGTTTGCAACTTCTTTTTGTTTTAGTCCTTTTATGTCTGATAAAAATATAGGATCTCTATATTTTTTTGGAAGTCCTTTTAATATTCTTTCTAGACAGTCTTTTTCTGTATGTTTATTTTCTAAGATTAAGGTTTCTTTTTCAAAATCAGTAATTTCAAAAGATTTATTTGTATGTTTCCAATAATCTAGAATAGAATTTCTAGCAACTGTAAAACACCAAGATTTTAATTTTGTAATATCTTTTAAAGTGTGATGTTTGGTGTGAATTTTGATAAATGTATTCTGTAAAATGTCATCAGAAGATGAGTTGTCTTTAACTTTACTAATGATAAATCGTTTTAAATCATCAGAATATAAAGTCCAAACTTGTTTCGTTGTCATTGTTTTAAAAATATAAACAGAAATTATGCCTTATAAAGTTAAGGATAATTTCTGTTAGTTATTAATAAAATAGTTTGTTAACAATTGCAATGAGTACAAGCGCAGTTTTCACAAGTGCAACTGGCACAACTTCCCGTTTTGCAACTATCACATTTACAAGTACATTCTTTATTCTTCATAATTTTATTTTTAGTATTTGTCTAATAGACATTAAAAGTTTTAAAAAGATGCAGATAAAGGTTATTATTTGAGTTTCTATAACTATTTCTTCAAAAGTTTTTTTACATATTCCTTCGATATTGTCCACCGACTTTAAACAAAGCTTCAGTGATTTGTCCTAATGAACAAACTTTAGTTGCTTCCATTAATTTCTCAAATAAATTTTCATTTTGAATAGCGGTTTTTTGTAAAATGGCAATTTGATTTTCAACTTTTTTGAGATTTACTTTGTTTAGGTTTTCTTTTGTTTTAATTTGAAATTGTTTTTCGTTTTCAGTTGCTCTAATAATTTCTGCTGGTTGGATAGTTGGTGATCCTTTAGAACTTAAAAAAGTATTTACACCAACTATCGGAAATTCTCCATTGTGTTTTAAAGTTTCGTAATACAAACTTTCTTCTTGTATTTTTGTGCGTTGATACATCGTTTCCATTGCTCCTAAAACACCTCCTCGTTCAGTAATCCTGTCAAATTCTTCTAAAACAGCGATTTCTACTAAGTCTGTTAATTCCTCTATAATAAATGCGCCTTGAATCGGATTTTCATTCTTCGTTAATCCTAGTTCCTTGTTGATGATTAATTGAATTGCCATGGCTCTTCTCACAGATTCTTCGGTGGGTGTTGTAATTGCTTCGTCATAAGCATTTGTGTGCAAGGAATTACAGTTGTCGTTAATGGCATACAAAGCTTGTAGCGTTGTTCTTATATCATTAAAGTCAATTTCCTGCGCATGCAAAGATCGTCCAGAAGTTTGAATATGATACTTTAACATTTGTGCCCTTGGGTTTGCTCCATATTTATTTTTCATTGCTTTAGCCCAAATTTTACGTGCAACTCTTCCAATTACAGAATATTCAGCGTCAATTCCGTTTGAAAAGAAAAACGATAAGTTTGGACCAAATTTATTAATATCCATTCCACGACTTAAATAATACTCAACGTATGTAAAACCGTTAGATAATGTTAATGCTAATTGTGTAATTGGATTGGCGCCAGCTTCAGCAATATGGTAACCAGAAATAGATACCGAATAAAAGTTACGTACTTGTTTTTCGATGAAATATTCCTGTACATCACCCATTAAACGCAATGCAAATTCTGTAGAAAAAATACAGGTATTTTGAGCTTGATCTTCTTTTAAAATATCTGCTTGCACTGTTCCTCTGACCTGTGCTAAAGTATCTTGTTTTATTCGTTGATAAACTTCAGTAGGTAAAATTAAATCCCCTGTTAATCCCAAAAGCATTAATCCTAATCCATCATTTCCTTCAGGTAATTCCCCTTGATATTTTGGTCTTTCTAAACCTCTAGAATCGTAAACTTCTCTAAACTTGGCTTCAACTTGTTTTTCTAATTTGTTTTCTAAAATATATTTTTCACAGTTTTGATCGATGGCTGCATTCATAAAGAAACCAAGTAGCATTGGTGCAGGTCCATTTATTGTCATAGAAACAGAGGTCATGTGATGACTTAAATCGAAGCCAGAATATAATTTTTTAGCATCATCTAGACAGCAAATTGAAACTCCTGCATTTCCGATTTTTCCGTAAATATCTGGTCTTTTATCAGGGTCATTTCCATATAAAGTAACAGAGTCGAATGCAGTAGAGAGACGTTTTGCATCCATTCCCAAACTCACATAATGAAATCTACGATTAGTTCTCTCAGGTCCACCTTCACCGGCAAACATTCTTGTTGGGTCTTCTCCGGTTCTTTTAAAAGGGTATAGACCTGCTGTGTAAGGGAATTCTCCGGGTACATTTTCTTGTAAATTCCAACGTAATAAATCTCCCCAAGCTTTGTATTTTGGTAAAGAAATTTTGGGTATTTTAGAATGTGAAAGTGAGTCGTTATGTGTTTCTATTCTAATCTCTTTATCACGAACTTTAAATGTATAAATAGGGTCTTTGTACTTTTGAACCTTTTCTTGCCAGTTTAGAATTATTTCCCAATTATGTGGATTTAGATTTAATTTTATTTTTTCGAATTGTGCTATCAGCAATTTTACAAATTGATGATCGTCATGATGAAGTTGTTTTAGAATATCATCAGTATCCAAACCTGTTTTAATAATTTTTAAGGATGAATTTGCAATTGACTCTATAGTTTTATGAATTCCATATAGCTTTTGAGCAACAATAACTTGTTCATCAACATTTTTGTCGTAATCTCTATTGCTTTCTGCTATTTCAGATAAATAACGAACTCTTGCTGGCGGAATTACAAAGATCTTTTCAGACATTTTTTTTGTAATTTCCATGTTCGATATTAAGTTTATACCTTTTTTTTCGGTCAACTTATTCATAATCCCCTTGTATAAGGTATTCATTCCTGGATCATTAAATTGTGATGCAATTGTTCCGTAAACAGGTAAATCATCTTGATTCATATGCCATAAATTATTGTTACGCATATATTGTTTTTTCACATCTCTCACTGCATCTAAACCTCCACGTTTATCAAACTTATTAATGGCTACTAAATCGGCATAATCTAGCATATCAATTTTTTCTAATTGAGTTGCAGCTCCAAACTCCGGAGTCATTACATATAACGAAGTATCAGAATGCTCTATGATTTCTGTGTCAGACTGCCCAATTCCCGAGGTTTCTAATATTATTAAATCGAATTCAGCAGCTGTTAAAACATCAATAGCTTCGCTGACATGTTTAGATAAAGCTAAATTCGATTGTCGTGTTGCTAATGAGCGCATGTAAACACGTTTGTTGTTGATGGCATTCATTCGAATTCTATCACCTAAAAGTGCGCCGCCAGTTTTTCTTTTTGAAGGGTCAACTGAAATTAAACCAATTGTTTTTTTAGGGAAGTCAATTAAAAAACGACGAACCAATTCATCAACTAAAGAAGATTTTCCAGAACCACCGGTTCCTGTAATTCCTAAAACAGGAGCAGAAGCTTTTGTAGTTTTTTTTATATAGTTAAACATTCTATCAAATTCTGCATGTTGATTTTCTGCAAAAGAAATTAATCTCGCAATTGTATTTATGTTTTTGTCTTTTAAAGATTTTGATATTTTTTTTTCTTTAGACAGAATTAAGGCTGGAATTTTAAAATCAGAAGTTTTTACAAGGTCATTTATCATGCCTTGCAAACCTAGTTCACGTCCATCGTCTGGGGAATAAATTCTTGTAATACCATAGTCCATCAATTCTTTTATTTCCTTCGGAAGGATTACTCCACCACCGCCACCAAATATCTTTATATGTTCCGCACCTTTTTCTTGCAACAAATCAAACATATATTTAAAATATTCATTGTGTCCACCTTGGTAAGAGGTAATTGCAATAGCATTAACATCTTCTTGAATAGCACAATTAACCACTTCTTCAACACTTCTGTCATGGCCTAAATGAATCACTTCAACACCTGTAGATTGAATAATTCTGCGCATAATATTTATGGCAGCATCGTGTCCGTCAAAAAGAGCAGCGGCGGTCACAATTCTAACTTTGTTTTTAGGTTTGTATTCAGTAATTTCATTCATTCGTAATAAATGTTTGTTTTTAAGCTATAAATTTACGAAATTCTTAAAAATATAAGATTATTATCTTAAATAATTAAAGATGTTTTGTGCAATTTGAAGTTTTTATACTTTTAAGTTTAATTTTTTTTGATAAACTTCGGGTTAAAAATTAAATTTTTTGTTCTTAATTTAAATCTTTTTTTTTTACAAATTAAAAGTGAAAACCTAATTCCAAAAAATCATTTAGAATTAGATGTTTTGAGATGGAATTTATAAATAGTAGTAGAAAATAAATATATTTGTTAACATACAAAAACTAGGTCCGTAATGACATTTAAAGAGCAAATTCAAAAAGGAATCCCTGACATTTTACCAGCTAAAAAAAAATATGATTTAGAAATAAATCATGCTCCAAAACGAAAAAATATTTTATCCATTGGTGAAAAGAAGTTATCCTTAAGAAATGCTTTGCGTTATTTTGATAAAAAACATCATGCTGAATTGTTGCCAGAATTTTTTGAGGAGTTGGAAAAATATGGTCGAATTTATATGTATAGATTTAGGCCTACCTATAAAATGTATGCAAGAGATATTGCCGAGTATCCGGGGAAATCTGCGCAAGCAAAGGCAATAATGTTAATGATTCAAAATAATTTGGATGATGCAGTTGCTCAACATCCTCATGAATTAATAACTTATGGAGGAAATGGAGCTGTTTTTCAGAATTGGGCACAGTATTTATTAACAATGAAATATTTGTCAGAAATGACTGATAAGCAAACGTTAACAATGTATTCTGGTCATCCAATGGGATTATTTCCTTCAAGTAAAAACGCACCCAGAGTTGTGGTAACAAACGGAATGGTAATTCCTAATTATTCAAAGCCAGATGATTTAGAGAAAATGAATGCTTTGGGAGTTTCTCAATATGGACAAATGACAGCTGGTAGTTATATGTATATCGGTCCTCAAGGAATTGTTCATGGAACAACAATTACAATTTTAAACGCATTTAGAAAAGTTAAAAAAGCACCAAAAGGAAGTTTATTTGTGACCTCAGGTTTGGGGGGAATGTCTGGTGCGCAGCCAAAAGCAGGCAATATTGCCGGTTGTATTACAGTTTGTGCTGAGGTAAATCCAAAAATTACAAAAGTGCGTCTAGATCAAGGTTGGGTTGATGAAAAAATTTCGAATTTAGAGGCATTAGTTACTAGAGTAAAATCAGCAAAAGAGTCTAAAGAAACGATTTCAATAGCGTATCTTGGAAACATTGTTGATGTCTGGGAAAAATTTGATACAGAAAATATTCATATCGATATAGGTTCTGATCAAACATCATTACACAACCCTTGGGCTGGTGGTTATTACCCAATGGGTATTTCTTTTGAAGAGGCCAATGTAATGATGGCAGAAAAGCCGAAGTTGTTTAAAAATAGAGTAAAAGAAACTTTACGACGACATGCATCGGCAATAAACAAGCATGCTATAAAAGGAACTTATTTTTTCGATTATGGAAACGCTTTTTTATTAGAAGCTAGTAGGGCAGAAGCAGCAGTTTATAAAAATGAAGAAGGGAAATTTTGTGGGATAAATGAGTTAAAAGTTAAAAGCGATGATTTTGCTTATAATAGTTATGTTCAGGACATTATGGGACCTATGTGTTTTGACTATGGTTTTGGACCTTTTAGATGGGTTTGTTCCTCGGGAAAACAAGAGGATTTAGAAAAAACAGATGTAATTGCTTGCAAGGTTTTAGAGAAGATAAAGAGGAATTCTCCGTTAGAAATTCAGCAACAAATGTCGGATAATGTACAGTGGATAAAGGGAGCTCAAGAGAATAACTTGGTTGTAGGTTCTAAAGCAAGAATTTTATATGCAGATGCAGAGGGAAGAATTAAAATAGCAAAAGCATTTAATAAAGCTATTAAAAAAGGAAAGATTGGTGCTATTGTTTTAGGGAGAGATCATCATGATGTTTCAGGCACAGATTCACCTTACAGAGAAACATCTAACATTTATGATGGTTCTAAGTTTACTGCAGATATGGCTATTCAGAATGTGATTGGAGATAGTTTTAGAGGAGCAACTTGGGTTTCTATTCATAATGGAGGTGGTGTTGGTTGGGGAGAAGTTATAAATGGAGGATTTGGCATGCTTATTGATGGATCTAAAGCGTCATCAAGGCGTTTAAAATCAATGCTTTTCTGGGATGTAAATAACGGAATTTCACGAAGAAGTTGGGCAAGAAACAAAGAAGCTGTATTCGCGATTAAAAGAGCAATGAAGGCCCAAAAAAGGTTACAGGTTACATTGCCAAACTTAGTTGATGATACCTTAATTGATTTAACAAATTAAAATAAATATTATGGAAAAAGGTCTTTTTTTATTGCTAAGTATCATTTTGTTATCCTCTTGCAACGCTGTTAAAGTTGTAACAGATTACGATTCAAATGTAGATTTTAATAAATATAAAACGTTTGCATTTTATAAACCAGAAATAGATAAGGCAAAAATTTCTGATTTAGATAAAAAAAGAATTCTACGAGCTATTGAAAATGAATTGATGGCAAAAGGATTTTCAAAATCTAATAATCCAGATATGTTAGTCGGTATTTTTACAAAATCTAGGGAGAAAGTAAATATTAATCAGAATAATAATTTTGGTTACGGTTTTGGTTGGGGTTTTGGTTGGGGATTGAACCCTTTTTGGGGAGGAATGAACAATAATATTAATGTGAGTCAATATACTGAAGGAACTTTGTTTGTTGATTTTATAGATAAAGAAAAGAAAGAGTTGGTTTGGCAAGGAGT
>JAQXAP010000055.1 GCA_029252865.1 Polaribacter sp. | reverse complement strand
AATTTTGAGCACTCATCTTGTTCAAAAATGACATCAATTAAATCCTTATATTCATTTGCACCATTTTCAGAAATAACTGAATTATTAAACCTATGGGATAAGGTTTTATCTCCTTGTGTGTGTTTATTATTAGAAAAGTAAGATGTCAAGGCATCAGTATGAGTTAGACCTCTCACTCTCCATCCTGTTAAAACTTTTGCTATTGCTACAACATCATCTTCTGTATAATTTGTATAGTCTCCATTACCAACGGCAGCTCCTTTTCCAATTGTAAAAAGCTCTAATAATTCTCTAGAATAATTTTCATTAGGCGCAGCATCCGAATTTTGATTTCCGCTAAGATATTTTAACATATTTGTGTCTACTGTAATCAATTTCACTAATTCTTTAAAATTTCTTAAAGAATTGGTTCGCAGGACATTCATGTAGTAATATTCTCTGTGAGGATTCGTGTTTTCGCTCACAAAGTGGTTGTGCCAAAATAGTGTAAGTTTTTCTCTAATAGATATTTCCGCATTTTGCATTTGCAGAAAAGACCATGCATACAAAGAACGATTTCTCGATTTATAAATTTTAGTTCTATTTTGGCCTCCGCTAATTTCTGGATATGCTGGCGCATTTACCCATGTTTCTCCATATGATGCTCCAGGGTCTTCTATTTCGTCATTACTACTATCTGTGCCATCGAAAAGAAATTTTAAAGGAGGATTTGGTAATGGTTTTTCTTCAAAGAGTGCATCTATAGTTGCAGATAAACCTAATGCAACTGAAGATGTAACAAGTTCTTGAGTTACTCCAAAAAAAGTTCTTTTGAGTAAATGTCTTGCTTCTTTTGAAGTCCAACTTCCAGAAAAAGTATCTAAATAAGGCATAGTCTAGTGTAAAATGTTGAAAACTAATTATTAAGACCTCTCAAATTTAGTGTTTTTATTTGAAATAATAAATTAGTTAACCACAATTAGACTAAATCTTTAAGTGGTTTTGGCGATAAATTCTAGACTAAATAATCTTTAGCTTTTTCTAAAGCTTCAGGAATTCCTCCAGGATTTTTTCCCCCAGCAGTTGCAAAGAAATTTTGACCACCACCACCACCGTGAATTAGTTTTCCTAATTCTCTAACTACTTTTCCAGCATCATAACCACGTTCTTTTGCTAATTCTTTAGAAATATAACAGGTTAACATTGCTTTTTCTTTTGATGGTGCCGTGGCAAATAATAGAAATAAGTTTTTATGTTCTTTTCCAATTTCAAAGGCTAGGTTTTTAATTCCGTTTGGATCTAAATCCACTTTTTTAGCTAAGAATTGAACGCCGTGTATTTCTTGCAATTGTTTTTTTAATTCTCCAGATAGGTTTTGCGCTTTATCTTTTAATAATTGCTCAATTTGTTTTTGTAATGAAGTGTTTTCATCTTGAAGTTTCTGAACAGCTTTTACAGGATCTTTAGTGTTGTTTAGTAAATCTTTAATTTCAAATAGAGACCTATTACTTTCAAAATAAAAATCTTTTACAGCATCATTGGTAATTGCTTCAATTCTTCTAATTCCCGAGGCTACCGCTCCTTCAGATTTAATTTTAAAATGCCAAATGTCGCTCGTATTTTTAACATGTGTTCCTCCGCAAAGCTCAATAGATTTTCCGAACTTGATACTTCTTACTGTATCTCCATATTTTTCTCCAAATAAAGCCATTGCGCCATCAGCAATTGCTTTTTCCATTGGAATGTTTCTTTTTTCTTCTAAAGCAAGTTTGCCCTCAATTCTTCTGTTTACAAAATTTTCTACTTCACGTAATTCATCCACAGTTAATTTCGAGAAATGAGAAAAATCGAAACGTAAATATTTAGAGTGCACAGCAGAACCTTTTTGTTCTACATGAGTTCCTAAAACTTCCCTTAAAGCTTGATGCAGCAAATGAGTTGCAGTATGGTTACATTCTGTTCGATGACGTTGTTTTTTATCAACAACTGAATTAAATATCTCATTAATATTACTAGGTAAGTTCTTTGTATAATGAATAATAACATTATTTTCTTTCTTGGTATCTAAAATATAAATCACATCTCCTTGGATGGTTTCTAAATATCCTTTGTCTCCAACTTGTCCACCACCCTCTGGGTAAAACGGAGTTAGGTTAAAAACTAATTGATACATTTCACCATCTTTTTTAGAGGTCACTTTTCTGTATCTAGTAATTTTTACCTTTGCTTCTAAAGTGTCATAGCCTATAAATTCTTCTATTGCATCTTCGGCTATAATAGTCCAGTCATCTGTAGACATTTCACTAGCGGCTCTCGATCTGTTTTTTTGTTTTTGAAGTTCGCTTTCAAATCCTTTTTCATCTAAAGTTAAACCTTTTTCAGAGAGAATTAAAGAGGTTAAATCGATAGGGAAACCATATGTGTCATACAATTCAAATGCTTTGTCACCAGAAACTTTATTTCCTGAAGTGTTTTCTATAATTCTATCTAATAACAGTAAGCCTTGGTCCAGAGTTCTTAAGAAAGAAGTTTCTTCTTCCTTGATAACATTCTCTATTAATTGTTTTTGTATTTTTATTTCAGGGAAAGCTTGGCCCATTTTATTACTTAATACATCAACCAATCTATAAATGAAAGGCTCTTTTTTATTTAAAAATGTAAAGCCGTAACGAACTGCTCTTCTCAATATTCTCCTAATTACGTAGCCTGCACCTGTGTTACTTGGTAATTGTCCGTCGGCAATAGAAAATGCAACGGCTCTAACGTGATCAGAAATTACACGAATAGCAATATCTTGTTCTAAGTTTTTATTGTATTCAACATTGGTAATTGTTTCAATTTCTCTAATTATAGGAGTAAAAACATCTGTATCATAATTAGATTGTACATCTTGCAGAACCATACACAAACGTTCAAAACCCATTCCTGTGTCAATATGCTTATTCGGCAAATCCTCTAAATCGCCAGAAGCTCTGCGATTGTATTGCATAAAAACTAAGTTCCATATTTCTACCACATGAGGATGATCTTCATTAATTAAAGTTCTTCCATCTACTTTTGCTTTTTCTTCTGCAGAACGTATATCTACATGAATTTCAGAACAAGGTCCGCAAGGTCCTTGCTCACCCATTTCCCAAAAATTATCCTTTTTATTTCCTTTTAGAATGCGATCTTCATCAATATATTGTTTCCAAATATCAAATGCTTCTGTATCCATTTTTAGGTTATCATTATCTTCAGAACCTTCAAAAACAGTTACATATAAAATATCTTTATCAATTTTGTAAACTTCAGTCAATAATTCCCAAGCCCAAGCAATTGCTTCTTTCTTAAAATAATCGCCAAAAGACCAATTTCCTAACATTTCAAATAAAGTATGGTGATATGTATCATATCCAACTTCCTCTAAATCATTGTGTTTTCCTGAAACACGCAAGCATTTCTGAGAATCTGATATTCTGTTATTCTTTGGTTTACCATTGCCTAAGAAATATTCTTTAAATGGCGCCATACCAGAATTCACAAACATTAAGGTAGGATCGTCTTTTGTAACCATTGGGGCAGAAGGAACAATTAAATGTCCTTTTTCTTTATAAAAGTTTAAAAAGGTAGCGCGAATATCTTGTGATTTCATAGTAAAGAAGTTTCCAACAAGTTGGATTATATTAATATTTTTTTAATTTTACTACCTTAAAAAGCAGTTGTAAAACATTTTGTAAATTAGCACGTAATTAAAATCTATATTTAAATAAAAACGATTTTAAGCTACAAAAATAGTACAAATAAAACTATGGCAAAAGTAAAATATTATTACGATGCGGACACGCTATCTTATAGAGAAATTACCATAAAAAAGAGCTATTATTATAGGAAAACTTTTTTTGGTGTTTTAGCTACTTTCTTAATTGCTTTCGTTGGTTTTATTGTTTTTAGTCAGTTCATTATGTCTCCTAGTGAACGTACACAAAAACGAGAACTAGAAAATTTAAATTTGCATTACGATTTACTTTCAAAAAGAATGGATGAAGGTTCATCAATTTTGGCACAACTACAAGAAAGAGACAATAATATTTATAGAACTTATTTTGAAGCAAACCCGATACCTGATGAGCAAAGAAAGGCTAGTTTTGGAGGTGTAAATCGATATAAATATTTAGAAGGTTTTGATAATTCAACCATGATAACAAAGTTAACAAAACAAGTAGATATTCTTTCAAATCAATTGGTAGTTCAGTCCAAGTCTTTAGATGAAATAGTAGCTTTAGCAAAAGAAAAGGAGAAAATGTTGGCTGCAATACCTGCAATTTTACCTGTTAAATTAGTAGATTTAACAAGAATGGCCTCTGGCTTTAAATGGAGAATGCATCCAATCTTAAAAATTAGAAAGTTCCATAAAGGTATGGATTTTACAGCACCAACTGGAACACCAATTTTTGCTTCGGGTAATGGAAAAGTAATAAGAGCTCAGAGAAGCGCTACTTTTGGTAAAGTTGTATACATAGATCATGGTTATGGATATAGAACTATTTATGCACACATGAGTAAAATAAAAGCGAGAAGAGGACAAAAAGT
>JAQXAP010000049.1 GCA_029252865.1 Polaribacter sp. | reverse complement strand
GAGTTGTTAGATTTTAACGATGAAGCAGATGTTTATAGAGCAAGAACAGAGTCTACAATTATTTATGATCAAATTATTAGTGATTTGTTAGAAGCAGAACAGACATTGTATCATGCTTCCTGGGTTTCGGCAGGAGATGCTCCTTCCTATTCAGAAGGTGATAGAGGTAGAGCAACTATCGGTGCTGCAAAAGGTTTGTTATCAAAGGTTTATTTAACAAGAGCTTCATGGCCATTAAATCAAACCGAATATTTACAAGATGCGTATGACAAATCTTTAGAAGTAATTAATGATAACCATTATGAATTAGATAGTGATTATCATCATCTTTTAACACCAGATGGAGAAAACTCTAAAGAATGGTTATTTATGGCAGAATTTAATTATTCTGGATTACAAGGAAGTGTATATGGTGGATTTCAAAATCCTGTAGGGAGTTCTTTGGCAACAGATCATGGTTTTGGAAGGGTTTCTCCGACTTTAAAATTTTATAATAAGTTTGATAAAACGGATGCAAGAATCACATCAATAGCAAAAGGAAAAAGATTTAAACCAGATAATTCAATTACCCCATCAAACAATACAAAGCAATGGACTTCATATAAATATCGTTTTCAAGTAAAGCCACCAGGAAGGTTTATTACAGATATGAACGCTCCTATTTTAAGATTTGCAGATATTTTATTAATAAATGCGGAATCGGCTAATGAATTAGGCATGGAAACTGAAGCTTTAACGAGTTTAAATAGAGTATTAAAACGAGCTAGAGATTTTGGTGTTTCTTTAGATGCTACTTCTTATGGTGCGGCTCCTGTAGATGTTTTGCTTGGTAACACAAAAGAAGATTTGAGAGAAATTATTTTCTGGGAAAGAGCAAAAGAATTAGCTTTTGAGGGGCATTCTAAGTTAGATTTAATTAGGGCTGGTGAAACTAAGTTTTTAGAGGAGTTGTCTAAAGAAAATCAAAAATGGTCTACAAATTACACTAAATTCCCAGAGGGAAATAAAACACAAACTTGGATTTTAAATTTAGCATCTTTCAAGATGTTGTATCCAATCCCAGAAGCAGAATTAGGGGCAAACTATAATTTGTCTCAAAATCCTGGGTACTAAATTTTTTAAACTAAATAAATTTTAACAATTAAATTTTAAACAATGAAAAAAGTAATCATAACATTAGTATTAGTTTTAGTAGCATCATTTTCTTATGGACAGAAATCAGCTGAACAAAGAGCCAAAGCAAATACAAAAGAAATGGTAAAGGTATTGTCATTAGACGAGAATCAAGAGGCTCAGGTTTATGAGGTTAATCTTGTTAAAAACACAAAATTAATGGCGAATGACAAACTTGAGCAGTCTCAAGAAGAAAAGAGGGCAAATAGAAAAGTGATTTATGTTGCTGCTGGACAAAAATTCAAAGAAATCGTTGGCCTTGAGAAAATGAAAGTATGGTGGGCACATAAAGCAGATTAATCTGCTGCAAAAAAATAATAAATAGATTTTTTTTGAGTAAAAAAGTCTTGTTGTAATTTTGTTATAACAAGACTTTTTTTTATTTTAAGTTGCTTAAATTTAATTCATTACAAAGAAATATTTGTGCGGAAAATTAAGATTATAGTCGTATTAGTTTTTATACTGTCCTCATTTTGTAACGCTCAAGAAATTAGCGTTAAAAAAAGTAAAATTCAAAAAAGTTCAGCAATGCAGCGCTTTAATGGAAATGATAGTGATAATGAATTGTATACTCGTTTTCGATACACGCCAATTAATGGACTCGGCTATGAAAAAGGTATACACAGAAGAGATCCTAGTTCAATAATTAAAGTTGGAGATGTTTTTTATATTTGGTACACTTACTGTAAAGACAATAAATCGAGTTGGTTAAATGCTGATATTTGGTATGCAATAAGTAATGATGGTGTAAATTGGGAAGAAAAAGGGCCTGCAGTTAAACGAGGAGAAAAAGGAGCTTGGGATGATTACAGTGTATTTACTGCGAATATTTTAGTAGCCAAAGGAAAATATTATTTGACCTATCAGGCAAGAACATTTTTAGAACAGCGTAATGTTATTGGTATGGCTTGGTCAAATTCACCCGCTGGGCCTTGGACCAAACTTCCAAATCCGATATTAAAAACAGCTTCTGACGGCGTTCTTAAGAATGAACATAAATTAGGTTTTACAAATGTTTTAGAAAGTGCAACTTTAGTGGATGGTTCATGGGATAGTGGAGCAGTTCATGATCCCGGAGTTATCGTTTTCAATGGAAAGTATTATATGTATTACAAAGGGCACCCTATTGGTGAAAAAATGTATGCTGATTCTAAGTGGGGTTTAGCTATTGCAGATAAACCTGAAGGGCCTTATTTAAAATCAGCTTTTAATCCAGTAACTAACAGCGGACATGAAGTTTGGATGTTTCCTTGGAAGACAGGGATGGCAGCCATTGTTGATTGGGCTGGACCAGAAAAAGGTACAGTGCAATATACAGAAGATGGAATTAACTTTGAAGTTATTACTAGATTAGAGGATATTCCTCCTGCAGGTTGTGCATTTATCGCAGACAAGTTTTTAGATTTAAAAGATGGAAAGGGTTTTGATTGGGGATTTTGTCATTATGGGCGTTCAGATTGGACTTTTTTGGTTCGTTTTGAATGCGACTTAAAGCGTGAAAAAGTTAAGAAACTAGATTGGAGTCAATTTAAACATTATAGTACCATTAGAGATGTAATGCTAAATCCAGAAAAGTTCGGAGTTACTTCTGAAATATTGCAGGGAAAAAAATAACGAATAAATAAAATATTTAAATGAAAAATATGAATCGAATTATGAAAATTTTAGGAGTTGTAGTTTTATTATTACTTTTTTCTTGTAATTCTGAAAATAATAAGAGCGAGAGAGAAACTAAAGAGTTGAAAGGAACTTTAGATGGTTATTATGATGGTAAAGATGTTAGTGCATCTATGAGACGTTACATAGAACAGTGGGGGCAAACTGAGCCAACTCAAAATGAGTTTTATTCTAGTTTTAGTTACCATGGTTTAAAAGGTTTAGGATATGAGGAAGGTGTATCCAGAAGAGATCCTAGTACTATTATTAAAGTAGAAGATACGTATTATGTGTATTACACAAGAAGCCCAAAAACTGCACCTCCTGTTGGTTATAAAAAAGCAACGAAATCTCTTCCTGCTAACACATGGGATATGTGTGATATTTATTATGCTACATCCAAAGATGGTAGAACTTGGAAAGAGCAGGGAATTACTGCAGCACGAGGTCCTGAGGGTGAGTTTGACGACCGTAGTGTGTTTACTCCAGATATTATGGTGTATAAAGGTAAATATTATCTTTACTATCAAGCTGTAAAATTTCCATATACGGAGCGTTCTAAAAACGTAATAGGTATGAGTTGGTCTAACAGTCCTGAAGGGCCATGGCATCGTCACCCTCATCCTGTTTTAGTTCCAGGTAAACCCGGTAAGTTTGGTAATGATTCTTCCAAAAGGTCTAATATTACCGAATATGGCGATTTTGATAGTCAAAAGGTTCATGATCCAAATTTAATTGTTAGAGATGGCAAAATTTGGATGTATTACAAAGCACATCCAATGGGAGTAGGTAGTGAACATAAAGCGCCACGTGGAGTAGAGCTTAAAAAACCATACCCAAATTTTTCTATGGGTTTAGCCATAGCTGAGTCACCTGAAGGTCCTTTTATAAAACATCCTTTAAACCCAGTTTCAGCGAGTGGTCATGAAGCTTTGGTTTGGCCTTATAAAGAGGGAGTGGCATCAATGATAACGGCAAATGGTCCAGAAAAAAACACTATTCAATGGGCTAAGGATGGCGTCAATTTTGAGGTTAAAGCAAACATCGTATTACCGCCAGATGCTGCAGGTTTATATTGTAAAGATAAATATGATAATACCACAAATGGTATTGGGTTTACATGGGGTATGTGTCACATAGCGCAATCTAAATCCAAGCCTTGGGCATATTTATTTGGTTTTAAATGTGATTTAAGTCAAGAGATAGATGATTTAAAGCACAAAGGAGAAAACATACGTTTTGATGCTGAATCTAGAAAAAAATCAACAGGCCGTAAGTAATATAAATAGTTGCTAAAAGTCAGACTAAATAATTTAGTTTTCCTTTTTTATCTTATTCATGACAAAGTATCTTAGATCAATTAATTGAAGAGGTATTTGATGAAATTAAACTAGATGTTGGAAAAGACTAACAACCGAAGAAAGCAGTTTAATAAATGGGTGTTTTTCTTTGAAAAATTTAAATAAAGCTATTTATATTATCAACTTTTCGCATGCGTATCTATACTAACATAGAAATTTTAAAAAATAAAACATCATTATTTTTTTAACTAAAAAAAACTTTTTAATTTTATGAATGCATCTAGGAGTTTTAGTCATAGATGCATTTATCTTTTAGTGACACGCTAGCTTTTACAGAATATATTTATCTCATATTATAACTATAGTATTTAAAGTGTATTACGATGTGTTAAATGTGTTATTAAACGTTCTATTTAGTCTTAAACAAACAATGTTCTATGTTTACTTTTGAATATCGAAGGTTGTTTTATCTTAAAAAGAGCAAACATTTTTGTAAAAATATTAGAAAGCCATTTTTTTAAAAAGGTTTTTTCGAACAAAAAAATAATAGTATTATCAAATATGAAAAAAATTAGCATTGTATTCAGTTTTATTTTTTTTAGTACAACACTTTTTTCGCAAAAAAAATACAAGTCCGATTGGAAAAGCCTTTCCAAACACAACGAATCACCAGAATGGTTTAAAGATGCGAAATTTGGAATTTATTTCCATTGGGGACCTTATTCTGTTCCAGCATATGGAAATGAGCATTATCCAAGAACCATGTATGGTCACATAAGTGGTAAACAACCAAAACCTAAAACAAAAAGAGAAGAGGGTGTAGGTGTAGGGTTTCAAACTTACCGTGAACACGAATTTCATAAAGCCAAATTTGGACAACCAAAAGATTTTGAATATCATGATTTAGTACCCTTATTTAAGGCAACAAATTTTAATCCAGAAAAGTGGGCTGATTTATTTCAATTATCGGGAGCTAAATTTGCAGGTCCGGTGGCTATGCATCACGATGGTTATGCAATGTGGAATTCAAAAATTACTCCATGGAATGCGGCTCAAAGTGGACCTAATGTGGATGTTTTAGGTGAGTTGGCTAAAGCCATACGAAAAAGAGATATGAAACTGATTACCACATTTCATCATGCAAAAGTAGGACGCTATGATGAAGGTTCTAAAAAACATCGTTGGCATTATTATGGACGTGAAAAGTATTTAGAGAGAAAAGCGCCAGAGCGGGTTGGAAAGGATTCAGAAGCACTCCGAAAATTATACGGTACCATGCCGTGGGAGGAGTTTTGTGTGATGTGGAATGATTTATTAAAGGAAGTAATAGACAATTACAAACCGGATATTATTTGGTTTGATTCGTGGTTGGATCGTCTTCCACAAAAAAATAGACAGAAATTTGCTTCTTACTATTTGAATGAAGCAAAAAAATGGAATAAAGAAGTCGTGATTACTTATAAGCAAAATGATATGCCTCAAGATATAGGGGTACTTGATTTTGAAAAAGGTAGAATGGATCAAATGACAGATTATACTTGGTTAACTGATGGAACTATAAGTGATGGTTCTTGGTCTACGACAGGTAGTTGGTCGTATACTGAAGAATTAGATATCAAGTCAGCAAAGACATTATTACATATACTAATCGATATTGTGAGTAAAAATGGAAATTTCTTATTGAATATATCGCCTACAGCTGATGGTGTAATACCATTAGAACAAGAAAAAAGTCTTTTAGAAATGGGAACCTGGTTACGAGCTAATGGCGAAGCTATTTATGGCACAAGACCTTTTATAACTTATGGCGAAGGTCCTAAAAGGCTCCAAGGAAGTGGACATTTTGTGTCTATGACAAAACCTTATGATGACGAGAATATTCGTTACACAACTAGAGATAACGCTATTTATGCAATTCAAATGGGGTGGGCAGGAAGTCATAAAAAATTGGTTTTGAAAGCATTTTCGAAAGAGAATTTAAAGGAAACTAAAATCACGAATGTGTCTGTAGTAGATTCTTCTGAAAAAATTTCATGGAAGCTTACAGATGATGGGTTGTTAATTATTACACCATTTAAAGCATCTAACAAAGTAGCTCTGTGTTTTAAAATAGAAACTAAAAATGGATGGAAAACCATGAGGCAAGCAGTAGAGCCTTTAAAAAAAGGACCTTTTAAAATAGACGGTTAAACTACATCTATTTTGAATGAAGTATTTTATTGTTATTACAAGATAGATTTTTATTTTTTATAGCATGTTGAAGAAATCATTTCAGATTAAAAAGAATTAATACTCTAAGAAATGAGGATATTTATTTTTTTTAAAAAAAGTTTGTTGATCCCGAAGAATACAGCATCCCAAATATAAAAGAACCCATAATAAATACATAAAAAGACCATCATGAAATTCGACTCAATAAAAGTATTCAAGGTAAAAGCTGACAAATCGTAAAACGGTGGAAATGGAAGGAATTAAAAATATTAGAATATTAGTTTTAATTGGTTGTTTGCTTTTTAATCTGACGGCATTCTCTGCGAAGTCTTGTGGAAATAATCTAACCAATTCAAAAAAAGTATATTATATTTCTTTAGATGGGAAAAATAAGAACGATGGATCTATTAATAGTCCCTGGCGTACTTTAGACCATGCTTTTACGATTGTAAATGGTGGAGAAACTATATTATTTAGAGAAGGAACGTATCGTATTAGTTTGGTGCTTAAAAGGTTTAAAACAAAAAATGGAATTCCAATTAGAATTGAAGCTTACCCGAATGAAAAGGTGGTTTTTGATGGAACAAGAACTTTAAAAGCCAATTGGAAGCTTTGGAAAAAAGGTATTTATCGCACCTCTGTAAGGCAGCCTTTTTGGCAATTGTTTGTAGATAACAAGTTAGCTGATATGGCACGTTGGCCAAATACCTCTTTTGAAAATGATAGTATTTGGAGAATGAC
>JAQXAP010000044.1 GCA_029252865.1 Polaribacter sp. | reverse complement strand
CCAACAGGTTCTGATGCTAAATGCCATTTCCCTACCAAGGCTGTTTGATACCCTGCTTCTTTTAAAGCTCTCGGATATGTCCATTGTTTATTATTGAAAACACCTCCTTTGTAATTTTTGTAATACCCATTAACATGGCTATATTTTCCAGTTAATATAGATGCTCTACTAGGACCACAAATAGCATTTGTACACAACGCATTTTTTAGCAATGCTCCTTCATTTGCAATACGATCTATATTTGGTGTTGGTGCTAATTCTTTAAAAATACCTCCGTAAGCAGATATCGCATTGGTTGCGTGGTCATCTGAAAAAATAAATAAAATATTAGGTGATTTTTTAGAATCAACTTCTATTTGACAAAAGCAATTTATGATAGTCAAAAAAAACAGCAAAAAAAATAGTTGGTTACATGAATACACTAATTGAATTTTATATGATACTAAAAAACCAATAAAATCAAAAAATATATATTTTTGATTTTATCGGTTTTTGATTTAAATTATATTAACTATTGTTTGATAATTTTTTTAGAAAAAACAGTACCATTGTCAATCTTTATCAAATGAATACCTGATGAAAGTTCTGAAATATCAATTTGATTGGTATTAAATACTTCCTTTTCTAAACTTCCTAAAATAGAGTATACTTTTATTGATTTGATGTTTTCAACTCCATTAACAGAGACCATGCCTGATGCAGGGTTTGGATAAATTGATAAAGACATCAATTTTTCCTTTGAAATACTTAAACTACTATTTTTATAGGTAAGACTAACATCGTCAATAAACATTAACTCACTAAGGTTTGATAAATTATTAGTGACTCCACCATATTTATGAAATCTAATTCTAACCTCTCTTTCAACAGTATTTGTGAAAGTACCTGTTTGTTGTGCCCAAGTATCAACAGTAGTTGGCTGAGTCGTAACTACTACTTGAAGATCTTCCCATGAATTATTATTATAGGTTTGAATTTTGAATGTAGGTTCATAATCTCCAGTATTACCCCAAGAAACTAATGTCATCCACTTGGTATAAAAAGACCAGTCGTAAGTCCCAGCTGGCAGTAATACTGACTGTGTTACAAATTGTCCACCAGCATCCCCTTTTTTGAATAGTTTAAACATTCTATCTTCAGAATGACAATCTCCATTTGCATCTGTACTTACTGAATAGGCACCACCATTTCCAGTTCCCCAACCACCTAAATTTTCAGGAAAATTACCAGTCCCATCTACTCCTGTATCAGGTGTTGTAGAAGTTGAAGCATCTGCAGAATTAATGGAAGGATTTATTAAAAGTTCTTGACCAACTTGTAGAGCGCTAAAATTAATAGTAACTGTATTTGTTGTTGTTCCATCTTCTGCAGTAACAAGGATTGATGTTGTCCCTGGAATACTTATTGCATCTGTAACCACATTGGTAGCATTTGCACTCGTAGTTGTTGCCACTACTGCAGGAACAACAGTTATTCCTTCTGATAACAGCACATCATAGGTGGATCCCGTGGAAGTAAATCCATTAATCGTAACACCATCGATTGTTAAATCTGATAATGAAGTATCATCAGGTGAAGCGCTATAAGCACTTGCATAGTTAAGACTAACATCATCAATAAACATTAATTGATTAAGATTGGATGGAGCTGGTTGTGTTCCTCCATATTTAGAAAACTTTATTCTTACTTGCCTTTCAATATCATTTGCATAGGTTCCTGATTGTTGTACCCATGTGTCAACAGTTGTTGGCTGTGTTGTAATAACGGTTTCAACTACTTCCCAAGAGGCGTCGTTATCATCATTAGTCAAGATAGTGAACTTAGGAGTACTATCACCATCATTATCCCAAGAGACTAATGCTCCCCATTTAGTCCAAAATGACCAATTGAAGTTACCAGCCGGGAGTGTTACTGTTTGAGTAACATATTGTCCAGCACTACCACCCACTTTAAACATCTTAAACATTCTATCTGCAGAATGACAATCTCCATTCGCAGTTGCGTTAGCGGTAGCGTATGCCCCATTATTTCCGCTTCCCCATCCACCTAAATTATCAGGGAAATTACCAGAACCATCAACACCAGTATCTGGAGTGGTAGAAGTTGTTCCTGTTTTAGTATTAATACCTGGATTCACCAAATATTCTGTACCTACTTCCTGGGAGTTACTTGTTAAACTGAACAAAAAGGTGAAGGCGATAATACTATTACACCAGATTGTTTTTATTGAATTTTGAGTATTTTTTTTTGTCATGATTTATTATTTTTAGTTGTTTCTTTTATATTTTTGCCACAAAAGCATTTTTTTTTCACCAAGATTACCTTTTAACTTTCCGTATAATTTGTTGTATACCTTTTTTAATTCAGCTTTTTTTATTTCTGGATCGTTTTGATATTTATTTCTTATAATTGCTACCTGTTGAAAACGTTTTAGTTGAATTTCATAAACTTTAGACTGATCTTGTTTTGTTAAAGAGAGTGCTTTTGTCATCTTTTCAGTTAAGGCGTTTGCTCTTTTTTCTAAATCAGCTTGTGCAAAAGTATTTAGAGATAGAATTGTTAAGAATATCGATAAAATAATTTTCTTCATTAGTTCTAGATTAATTGTTATCTAAAAATATCTATACAAAAACAATTAATGGTTTGAAATTTGTTCAGAAAGTAGCATTAATTAACCAATCTATTGGTTTCATGTGCTTTTGAGATTTAGTGATACGAATTAAATATTTCAATGGGTTTATTTTTCCAACTGATGCCAGGTTGCCATTTAGGCGCTTTCACTTTACTCAAATAACTGTCCAAGAGAAGTTCTAGCTCTAAAACTTTTTCAGGTAGAGAGTCTACCAAATTACTATTTTCAGCGATGTCGTTTACAACATCAAAAAGCATCAATTCGTTATTGTTGTAAAATTTAATCAGTTTAAAATTATCTACAATAATTGAGGAATGCGCTCTCTTAATAGCAATCCCGTTTTCATAGGGCACATGAAAAATTAATCCTTTAGAGTAGCGTTTTACTTTCCCTTTTCCATCTTTAACGAGTATATTTTTTAAACTCCCACCATCTAAATTATTTTTTAAAGGTAAATTATAGCCTGCTAAATCAGTAATGGTTGGTAATAAATCAGAGAAGGTTATAGGAGTTTTAGATTCTATTCCTGACTTAATTTTTGGACCAGCAATGATAAAAGGAACTCTTATCCCCCCTTCCAAAGCGTCCCATTTTCCTCTGCTTAGTGGAAAATTTGAACTTTCTTTATAAAAGCGTCTCGGTGGCATCACAGGAACAGCTCCATTATCAGAGGTATAAATTATATAGGTATCCTCTTCTAAACCTAATTCTTTAACACGGTCTAATAACATTCCAACACCAGTATCTAAGTCTTCAGTCATGGCAGCAAAACCCTCGTGTTTTTGATATTTTCCTTTAGGTTTGTTTTTGTATTTTTCTAATGTTTCTTTTCGAAGCATAATGTCAGAATGAACTGCATAATGCGAGACCTGTAAGAAAAAAGGTTGTTTTGATTTGGCTTTTCTTTCAATAAAATCTATGGCTTTTTTTGTGGTACTAAATATTTTTTTCGGATCATCGGTGATGGTATTTTTCCATTGTTTTTTGTTGGATTTATAATCAAACCCGCCATCTTTATTTCCAGTAATTCCATCACTTTCAT
The DNA here is from genome assembly GCA_029252865.1 of Polaribacter sp. Classification (GTDB taxonomy): domain Bacteria; phylum Bacteroidota; class Bacteroidia; order Flavobacteriales; family Flavobacteriaceae; genus Polaribacter. The sequence goes on along the minus strand of JAQXAP010000044.1, from coordinate 4,220 downwards.
CATAGCCTAGAACAGAAGGGTCTACATCTATTCCCCACTTTCCAAAATGTGCTGCTTTGTAATTTGAACTTATTTTCTTTAATAATTTTGGAATTGTATATGGAGCCTCATGTTTTATATGATTAGTGTTCATGCCAACACGAATCATTTTAAGTCTTGCTGGGGTTTGTCCGAACTGAATGCTGTAACGAGAAGGAGAGCAAACTGGAGCACTTGCATAGGCTGACGAAAATCGCATACCTCTACTAGCCAATGCTTCAACATTTGGGGTTTCATGATAGTCACTTTTTGAGTGAATTTCATCATTCATCATTTGCACAGAAGTTCCGTTCCATCCTTGATCATCTGTTAAGATTACAATAAAATTTGGTATTTTTTCTTTTGAGTATATTTCAAAGGATTTGCAACCAATATAGAGGATTCCTATCAAACAAATAAAGAGATATACGATGCAGCTATTTTTCATGTATTGCAATTAGGTGGTTTTTAATTAAGAGTTTTAATAAAGGATTTGGGTTTAATCTATATTATTGTTGGCTGCAATTTCTTCAATAGGAATAGGCCAGAAGTAATCTTCTGCTTGTCTTGCACCGTCATTATTACCATGAAGATGTCTACAATACTCATCTAATACTCCCATTCTTGTTAAATCAAAAAATCGATGTCCTTCCATGTATAATTCTACAGCTCTTTCTTTAAGAAGTGCAGTTCTAAAATCTTCAATGCTCATTCCATTTCCATTAAAATCAGACATTTCAACTCTATTTCTTAAAATATTAAAATCATTATTTGCTAAACTTGGGTTTTGCGAGAGCTCTACTAGTGCTTCTGCACGCATTAAATACACATCTGCTAATCTTATAACATGCCAATTTTGGCGACTAGTATACTCAGTGGTAGCATCAGAGTCTATGTATTTAGAAGTCCAGGTTTGCCATAAATTCCAACTATTATTGTTAGAGGGGTTTAAAGATTTAGTTACATAACCAGTAGCTCCAACATTAATTGAAAATAACCATAGTGCATTTTGATATTCTCTTACGATAGTATTTTGAAATCTAGGATCTCTTTTATTAATTCTAAAATTAATAAATTTAGGTTTGAGTTTGTTATTTCCTCCAAAACCCGCTCCGCTAAGCCCTGCGTCTCTTGGTGAAAACAAGTTTGAAACAGTAGTTCCTTGTCCAACTATAGACGAGCCTTGTACTTCAAAGATCATTTCAGAATTATTTCCATTTTCAGGATTAAAAATTGTATTCCACTCTTCAAAAGAAGATGCTAATTGAAATCCAGGTTCATTGATGGCTAAATCACATTCATTTTTAGCCAATTGATAATAATTGATTTCAGATTCAGGGAAAGAAATATAGTTGCTATTTCCTTCAACACCCTGTATAGCAGTTCTTTTAGAGGATGCAATGCGCAAGTACACTTTAGCTAACATTGCATGAGCAGCTGTTTTAGTTACTCTTCCTTCATCGTTCTCATAATTATTTCTTTTTTCATTTCTTCCCCAGCAATTTTCTGAAGCGTATTGTAAGTCGCTTATAATTACTTGGTAGATATCTTCAATAGGTGAAATTGGTAACCCTTCATCATCTGGTCCAATTGGTTTTATTCTCAAAGGGACTTCACCAAAACACCGAACTAAATTAAAATAATGTAAGGCTCTCAAAAATTTTGCTTCCCCTACGATTCGAGTTTTTAATTCTTCATCTATTGAAATTGAGGGTACATTTGCAATAACATTATTAGCATCTCTAATTCCGACATATATATCTCTCCACATAGGAAACAAATTTTGGTTGGTAGAGGTAATAGTTCCTCTTTTAAAATCATTCCATAAATAAGTTGAAAGACCTTGATCTGAAGAGGCATATAATGCTGATAAAAAGGTTTGTTTATAATATCCGTTTCCACTTTTTAATCGAGCATAAGCCCCTGTTAAAGCCGCTAAAGCATCTGTTTCATTTTGATAAAAGTTTTCTGTGCTTACTTGAACAAAAGGATCTTCTTCGAGCACTTCACAAGAAGTATATGTTAACAAAAAGAGACTTAGCACAATAAGTTTACCTTTAGTTTTCATAATGTTTATGTATTTTATCATAAAATTAATAGTTAAATTTTAATCCTAATGAATAGGTTTTTGTTCCGGGATATGTGCCAAAATCTACACCTCTTCTTTGTGAGCTTTTGTTGTAGGTTTGTACTTCTGGATCATAGCCAGGATAATTCGACCAAGTTATTATATTTTGACCTGTAGCATAAATTTTAAAACTTCTGTTCTTAGGTAAATTAATGGTGTAGCCAATATTAATATTTTTTAATCTAAAGAACGAGCCATCAAATACTTGCCTATCAGATACTATAGCCCTAGGACCGTTATCTATAATCGCTCCTGGATGATTTACATTATCAATCTTCCCAACCGAGGGATCGAAAGTAATTTGTCCATTAACAAAAGTTAGCGGAGCTCTCCATGAATCATTAAATGAAGATGAAAGAACGTTTGTTTGTTTTTGAAGTCCACTAAGTTGCCAAGAATCTACCCAAAATAAATCTCCTCCTTTTTGACCAGTAAACAGAACACTTACGTCCCAATTTTTGAAAGAAAAATTATTAATAAATGAAAATGTATAGTCTGGATTTGGGTCTCCAATTTTTACATAATCTTCAAAATTAATTTGTTGAATTGCCGATGGTTGTCCGGATTCATCTAGATCAATATTGTTATTAATATATTTAATTTCACCTGGTGCTGCGCCCTCAATTCCACTTGCAATAGCTTCGTCCCAATCTCTATAGATACCATCGGTTTGTGCTCCCCAAAAAATTCCTAAAGGTTGATCTACTTTAAAAAGAATTGGCTTGGCTTGACTAAAACCAACGGATGGACCTAGTTGAAAATCTAAATTAGAATTTAGAGCTATGAGTTTATTTCTATTAAAACCTAGATTAGCTCTCACGTCCCAACTAAAGTTATTATTAGCAATAATTTTTCCTGCTGCACTAAATTCAATTCCGCTATTTTCAACTTCTCCAAAATTATCTACTCGACTTGTGAATCCATTTGATACAGGTAAATTTACATTCTGTAATAAATCCTTGGTTAATTTATGATAGGCATCTATGGTTAAGTTCCATTTAGAATCATAAAAACTAACATCTAAACCAGCATTAAATTGATCTGTCTTTTCCCATGTTAAATCATCGTTTGCAAGATTAGATTCGTAATAACCTGTTACCAATTCATTATTAAAATTGTATCGAATAGGAGTCATAAGCGCCAAGGATTGATATGGAGAAATAGGATTACTTCCTGTTTTACCATAAGACAAACGAAGTTTTAATTTATTAATAATCTCCGATTTTTTCAAGAAATTTTCTTTGGAGGCAACCCAAGAAAAAGCGATTGAGGGAAATAAGGCACTTTTATTATTAGTTGCAAATTTTGATGAGGCATCTAAACGTGCATTCACATCTAAATAATATTTTCTATTGTAGTTATAACCCACTCTAAATAATCCAGAAAGTAAACCTACCTGTCTGAATTGTGAAATAGGAACAAATATCTCTGTAGCTGATGCAAAATTGTAGAAAGAGCTGTTATCACTGCCAAAACCAATAGCTTTATTAAATAAAGAACGAATGTTGTTTTTCTCATAGGTAGTAACCAATGTTGCATCAATTCGATGTGCATTGAACTTATTTCTGTATCGAAGATTAGCTTCAGCATAAACCTTTTTGTTTTCTATAAAGGATTGAGATGCTTCGCCGTTATTTCGTCTTCCTCTGGTCGTATTGGTTGGGTAATAGTTATCTCTCGTACTTCTTTGGTAATTAAATGCTCCTTTCATTACTCCTGTAAGTTTTGGTGTAATTCTATGAACTATAGAAAGAACTTGTCTTACCGTTACTGATTTTTTCTCATCTATAACATCTTGTGCCAAAGTGTATGGATTGGAGACAATATTTCCCTCGTTTAATGCGGCATAGATATCATCGTCTTCTCCGGGACTTAATAAAGGAAATATAGGCTGAAATTGGAGTGCTTGGGATACAACACCTCTTTGAGCAAAAATTTGACCATTTCCGACAGAAGCTGCATTTCCCGTTTTGTAGGATATATTAGTTTTGGAGTAAAAATCTATTTTGTTGTTAAATGCGTTTCTTTTAGCATTCATATTGTAAGTCACTCTTTTATTATTTGAATTTATAAT